>DATBDG010000222.1:0-14626 GCA_036270055.1 Chthoniobacterales bacterium | reverse complement strand
CCCACAGGGAGGCGTCTACAACGGGGCGCTACACCGCGCTCGCGAGCAGTTCGACTTCCGCGCCCGGTTCTTCGGGGTTGCGGTTGAATTGGAGGTCGTAGAGCCGCCGATAGTAACCGGAGCTGTCGAGCAACTCGGCGTGGGTGCCGATCTCCTTGATTCGCCCCTTTTCCATCACCACGATCTGGTTGGCCGAGAGGATGGTGGAAAGGCGATGGGCGATCGCGATCACCGTGCGACCTTTGGCCAGACCTTCGAGCGCGAGCTGAATTTTTTGCTCCGACTCGGAATCGAGCGCGGAAGTTGCCTCGTCAAGCAAGAGCATCGGCGCGTTCTTGAGCAGGGCGCGCGCGATCGCGATGCGCTGCTGCTGGCCACCGGAGAGCAGACAGCCCTTGTCCCCGACCAGAGTCTCGTAGCCTTGCGGTTGCGCCGTGATGAAGTCGTGCGCGAAAGCCGCCTTCGCCGCCGCCTCAATTTCCGCCTCGGTCGCATCGAGCCGGCCGAACTGGATGTTTTTCAGGATGGTGTCGTGAAAGAGGAACGTGTCCTGCGAAACGAGGCCGATATGCTGGCGGAGCGAGCGCTGGGTGAGGGAACGCAGATCGTGTCCGTCGATCCGCACGACGCCAGCTGTCGGATCGTAGAGCCGCAGGATGAGAGAGAGAATCGTGCTCTTGCCCGCGCCGCTCGCGCCGACCAACGCGTAGCTTTTTCCCGGCTCGATCCGGAGGTTGAAATCCTTGATCGCATCCTGTTTTCCACCGCTGTAGCAGAAGGTGACGCGCTCAAAGTAGAGCTGGCCCCGGCAACGCTGCAGCGCGATGGCATTGGGCGCATCGAGAACGGTGGATTCCTCATCCAGGACTTCGAAAATGTCGATCGTCGACGCGATCGAGCGCTGCATCGTGATGTGCATCCGGCTCAGGGTTTTGATCGGCTCGTAAAGGAGAAAGATGCCGCCGATCAGAGCGATGAATTTCGCCGCCGGCAAACTCTCGATATAGACATAAAGCAAGGCCAGAGCCACCCCCATGGCGGCGATCGTTTCGACCAGCGGGCTGACCGCTTCCATCGAGCGCAAAATGCGCATCGCATTGGAGAACTGCGACTGGTTGGAGCGGCGGAAGTCCTTTTCCTGTTGCTCCTCGCGCCCGAATGATTTGATCACGCGAATCCCGGCGAAACTTTCCTGCATGGTCACCACCATCTCGGCCATGCCGAGTTGCTCGTCGCCGACCGCCTTGCGCGCCCGCTTGCCATACATCCGCAGCGGGATCAGGCAGCTCGGGAACAGAACCAGCGTCACGATCGTAAATTTCCAATCCATGTAGAGAAGCACGCTGATCCCGCCCACGATCGCGACCGGTTGCTTGAAGAGGTCGCTGCTGATGCTGGACAGAGCGGTCTGCATCATCCGGGTGTTGTTGGTGATTTTCGACATGAGGAAACCGGATTGGATCTTGTTAAAGAAATCCATCGATTGGCGGATCATCTTGCCGAAGAGCTGAGCCCGAATATCGGTCAGCACTTTGTTGCTAACCCAGTTCATGTAATAGGCGTTCGCGTAACCGCAGAGGCTGCGCACGGTCATGACGGCCGGGATGGCGAGGCAGAGGAGGACGAGCGAGTTGATTTTTGGGCCATGGTTCATGACCTCGGGATGCTGGATCATCTGCTGCGGCGCCATCGGGGTGTGACCTTGGAAAACGGCCCCGGCCACCTTCGCCATGACCAGGGGGAGGAGCGAATTGATGATGCCGTAGAGAAACCCGAAGCCTAGCCCCAAGACGAAGCGCCATTTGTAGGGCAGGGCATAGCTGTAGAGACGCTTATATGGGCCCCATCCTCTTTGAATGGTCTTCCAGAACGGTTCTTTGACTTTCGGGGTCGGCGGAATCTTGCTCATACCACTGGCGCTGCCGGCCTCGACAGCAGGCTCTGCATAGCATCGATCACCGCTTCCGTCGAGATTTCCTTCATCGGGTGACGTGGCTGTTTCGGGAGGAAATCGCCAGGCGCGCCGCTGTTTCCAGCTTGCAAGATGACTGCCGGACTGGCGCGCGGATACCAGTGGAACGGATTGGTCGGACCGAAAAGCGCGACCTGCGAGGTGCCGAGCGCGCCGGCCAGATGCATCGGGGCAGAATCGATCGTGGCCAGCAAGCGCGCCCGATCGAGCAAGGCGGCGAGCCCGAGCAAGTCGAGCTGCCCCGAGAGATCAACCGCCCGATTGTGCAGGTTGGATTTGATCCGCGCGATGTGTTCCTGCTCGAGGCGCGATCGGCCGCCGGTCAGGACGATGCGATGGCCTCCCAGGACTATCATGCGGTCGGCCACTTCTGCCCAGCGCCGCGCCATCCAGAATTTCTCCGCCCGCGCCGAGCCGGGGTGAATCACGATGAAGTTGTCGCCGAGATGATGCTTCGCGATAACGAGGGCCGCACGATTTTTAGCGACGGTTGGCAGGACGAGATGAATCTTGCGCGAAGAATCGTGCACCCCGAGAGGCCCGAGCAATGCGAGATGATGATCGATCGTATGAACGAAGCGCACCCGCGAAGGGACAAACTCGTTGTAGCTGAGCTGGCGGAGCGGCTCGCGCCGGATGGTGCTGTAGGTGAGGCGCTTTTTCGCGCCTGAGAGGAGGGTCAGAAAAGCCGAGCGATCGGTGCGCGAGAAATCCAGGCAGTAATCGAATTTCGCTTTCGCGAGTGCGAACCATTGCGCCACATCGGTCACCCGCCCGCGCGCCACGAACGCGTGATCGACTCCCGGAATCGCGGGCAGCAAATCGCGCGAACCGTGCGCCACCACGAGTGAGATATCCGCTTCGGGAAAATCTTTCCGCAGCGCCGCGATCGCGGGCACCGTCAGGATCAGATCGCCGATCCGTTTGACCTGGATGAGGAGAACCTTCAAACCGCCAGGCGCCGTGGGCCGTGAAAATCAGAAGTCATTGCGGAGATCAGGTGCTAGCCCGCCAACTCCATCGCCCGTTCGTAGGCCTCGAGCAGGCGCACGCGGAAATGATCCCACGTGAAATTTTCCACCACCCGCTTCCGCGCGGCGAGGCTCATCCGTTCCACGGTCTCCGGATGCTCGTAGAGCTGCCGAATGGCCGCGCTCAGCGCATCGACGTCGTCGGGCGGCACGATGATCCCCTGCACACTGTCCTCCACCACGTCGCCCGCTTCCCGGGTCGTGATCTGGGGCAACCCGCAGGCCGCCGCTTCGTAGGTGACCTTGGCGCTGCCTTCGCATTGCGAGGGAAAAACGTGGACGGTCGATTGGCGCAGATATTTCTCCGGCTCGCTCGTGAAACCCATCACCTTCACACCCGGGTGCGCGAATTTTGCCAGATACGGCTTCATCTCGTCATGGACCGCGCCGACCAGCCAGAGCTCGGCCTCTTTCAGATCCAGCCGGTGCCAGGCTTCGAGCAAATGATGCACCCCTTTGCGTTCGATCAGCGCCCCGGAGAATACCACCCGGAAATGCGCCGGCCGCACGCCGGGGGTGAAGCGTTCCACGTCGACGCCGCGTGGCAGATAGAAAAGTTTCTCTTCGGGAAACCCCTGGACGCGGAATGTCTCCGCCGCCTTTTCCGAGAGGACGAGGATGAGGTTGGCCAAATCGTATTCCTCGAGATAACGCTCGCGGTCGAGAAGCAGATCTTCCTTCCAGCGCTTCCGCCAGGGAAGGTCGGCCTTGGGGATGTCGGTGCTCGTTTGCCCGCGCTTCAATTTGCCACGGTCGCGATGCCAGGTCGGGATCTCGAGGACGGAAGGGATGCCGCGCTTGCGCGCTTCGCGGAGCGAGAGCAGACAATCGCCCGACCAGCTGTGAAACATATCGTAGCGGCCGCTGGCCAACTGCCGGGCCGCGATCCAATCGAGATATTTCTTTTTTGCCCCGTAATAATATGGGCTTTCGAGCGAAGAAAGCAGCCGCACCGGATGCCAGCGCAGGGAATGAATCCGCGCCGCCGGAATTTCCGACTGGCGATTATCGTAGGCGACCGCCTTGCCCAGGAATCCGCCACGGTAGGGGGCGCGCAGCGTTTCAAACGCATCCGTGTCCAGACCCGAGCCGCCGATGCGCGCAAAAATCGAATAAAGCAGATGCTTTGGTAACCGGCGGCCTGCCGTTGTCTTCGAGGCTGCGCGCGGCGGGGCTTTTAGAATTCCACCCACCATCGCTCTATCATTATTGTTGGGAATGCGAGCAAGTAAAGGTAGAACTCCCGGGTGTCGCCACCGATGAGCGCTCCCCGTCCCACCATAGGACTGGTGCGTCGCGGTCACTCCGATGTCGGCGGCGCCGAAGCCTATCTTAAACGCCTCGCCCGCGGCTTGAGCGACTCGGGACATGGCACCCGACTTTTTACCGATGCCGCCTGGCCAACGCGCGAATGGCCCTGGGGTCCGATCACCCGTCTGCGGGGCGAAACCGCGCACCGTTTTGCCGATGAGCTGGAAAAGATCAGGCCGAAAAATCAGTGCGACCTCCTCCTTAGCCTCGAACGGGTCTGGAGCTGTGATTTTTACCGGGCCGGAGATGGGATCCATCGGTCTTGGCTCGATCGCCGGGCCGCCGTCTCGTCGCTCCCGCGGCGTTTGCTCGCGCACTTTAACGCCAAACATCGCGAAACTCTCGAACTCGAAAAAGCCCTCTTCAGCGGCGGCGCGGGTCATGTCATCGCCAATTCCCACATGGTGGAACGCGAAGCGCAGGAATATTACGCCTATCCCGCAGCCCGGATCGATGTCGTCCCGAACGGAGTTCCGGTGGCCGATTTCCGGCCCAATCCCGAGGCGCGACGGCTCCGCCGCAAAATCCTTCGCCTCGGCGAGGAGGAGATCGCGGTCCTTTTCGTCGGTTCCGGTTGGGAACGAAAAGGCGTGCGCTTCGCCGTCCGCGCCGTTAATTCGCTAGGCGGGAATTTTCGCCTCCTCGTCGCCGGCCGCGGCCGCAGCCACATGGCGCGCGGACCTTTCATCCACCGCCTCGGCGCCGTCCGCGATCTCCCCGCCCTCTACGCCGCGGCCGATATTTTTCTTTTGCCGACGCTCTACGATCCGTTCTCCAATGCCTGTCTCGAAGCGCTCGCCGCCGGCTTGCCCGTCATCACGACGCACGCCAACGGATTCAGCGAAATTATCGAGAACGGCGTGCACGGATCGATTCTCGATTCCGCCTCCGACACGGCTCAGATCCGCGATGCCCTGCTTTTTTGGGCGGAGCCGGAGCGCCGGGTCGCGGCCCGCTCCGCGATCCTGGAGCGCGCCGGCTATTTCGATATTTCGGTCAATGTCGATCGAACCCTCGCTGTTCTCCATCACGCGCCCAAAGCCGACGCGGTGTCAGGAAAAATCCGAAAAACCTGATCGAGCCGTGCGATTTCGAAAATCGGGCGCACACCTTCCTGCAGGCCGCTGAGGGCGAATTGGCCGCCGTAATGGCCGACGTTTTGCATCGCCTCGATCAGGACCGCGAGGCCCGAGCTGTCGATGTAGGTGACCTGGGAAAGATCGACCACCACTTTGCTTGGTTTCACCGCGATCAGATTCGCGAGCGACGCGCCGATCTGCGGCGAAACGTGGAGATCGATTTCGCCTTCGAGAGGCAGGACTTTCGGCGGACTCTTGGCCATGATGCAGCCAAAGTGTGTCATTGATGCCAACTCCGTCAATTGCCGCTCCTCCTAATCTTGCTCCTGCTCCTGCTCCAAGGAGGAAGAGATCAGGAGCATGAGCAGGAGCAGGATCAGGAATGACCTCACCAGCCGAGTTGGGTCATTCGCGGCTTTACCTCCGAGAAATCCTCCAGCAGCACGGTCGGCCCATGCGCGGCCAGTTGCGCGCTGGAAAAACTGCCGGTCGCGACCGCGATCGTGCGCGCCCCGATCGCCTTGCCGCAGGCGATGTCGTGCGGGGTATCGCCGATCACGTCGATCGCGGCCGATTCGAATTCCATCCCGTGCTTCTCTCGCGCCCGTCGCCGCGCGAAGGCGCCGAGCTCATTGCGCTCATGGTGATCATCCGCAAAAGCGCCAAACTCGAAGAAATGCCAGAGGCCGTAGTATTCGAGTTTCAGTTTCGCCCCGCGCTCCACGTTGCCGGTCAGGAGCGCGAGCACGATTTGCGGGCGCGCTTGGAGGCGGTCGAGCAATTCCCTTATTCCGGGCAGGACGCGGCCGGGGCAGCGCGGCAATTCGTCCGCCAACAGCTCGACGTATCGGTCGAGAAAACGGATGGTGTTCTCCTCGTTAGGCTCGATCTGCTGTCGGCGCAAAATCTGGTGCACGATCCCGCTGTCGGTCCGGCCCGCAACTTCGATCCCATCGAGGTTGTCGGTGATCCCAAACTGATCCCGCAAAACATCGCGCAACGCCTGCAGACCGGCCCCGCCGGAATTGATCAGGGTGCCGTCGATGTCGAAAAGGAGGAGGCGCTTCGAATTCAAACGGGAGATTTCAGATTGAAAAGCGGGTCTGGCAATCTGAAATCTAGAGTGGCGGCCAGAAACCTCGCGTTCTTGTTGTTTCGCGACAGCTTTCGAAGGCGCGCGCGTCCTCGCGCCGCCTTCCGAAGGTTGGTTCGACTGCGCCCCAAGCCCGAAAGCGATGGGGGGACGCATCGCACTCCAAAGCTTCGCAAAACGGCGGGGCTAATCCCCAAGGCTGGTCTAAACTTTTTTTGGCAGTTGCTCTGAAAATTGAAATCGGAAATCACTTATCGCGGCCGGCTCGCGCCTTCGCCCACCGGTTATCTGCACGCCGGACACGCGCTCACGTTTTGGCACGCGCAGGAGCGTTGTCGCGAGCGCGGCGGCACCCTGCTCTTGCGGATCGAAGACCTCGATTGCGACCGTTGCCGGCCGGAATTTCGGGAGGCGATCTTCGAGGACCTGGGGTGGTTCGGGTTGCGCTGGCACGAGGAACCGGTGCGGCAAAGCGAGCGGCGCGATCTTTATCTCGCGGCTTGGAAAGCCCTGCGCGATCGAGGGCTGATTTATCGCTGTGATTGCTCGCGGCGCGATGTCCTGCACGCGGCGGGCGCGCCCCATGCCGAAGATGAGGAGCCGCTTTATCCCGGGACTTGCCGGCCCGCCAGCCTCCCGATTCCAGTGGCAACCGATCCGGCTGGCGCGACCTGGCGGTTTAGGGTCCCGGCTGACGAAGAGCTGCAATTCGACGACTGTTCCGCCGGACCGCAGCGCGCCAGAGCCGGGGTCGATTTTGGCGATTTCGTCATTTGGCGTAAGGACAATGTCCCGGCTTATCAACTCGCGGTCGTGGTGGACGACGCTGCCATGGGAATCACCGAAGTCGTCCGCGGAGCGGACCTTCTCCGCTCCACTTTTCGCCAATTACTTCTCTACCGTGCCCTGGAACTTGCGGCACCGGAATTCTGTCATCTCCCGCTCGTCACCGATTCGTCAGGCAAACGCCTCGCCAAGCGGGACGACGCCCTCAGTCTCCGCCGTCTGCGCGCCGGTGGTATGACTTCAGACGAAATCCGCCGACGTTTTCTGTAGCGGCGGTCATAGACCGCCGCTAGAGGCGCTACCGCGGGCCGTGGATTTGCAGGAGCCCGAGCAGGCTGGCGAGAAACGCCATGATCGCCGCCGCGCCCACCGTCAGGACCGCGGTCGCGACCGGATCCTTTTCCTTCTGCCGGTGGGGAAAGGGCGAGGCGTTGGCGAAGTCGGCCGGCTTTTCGCTCGATTCCGCGGGACGCGCCTTGATCTCCGCCGCCTCCGGCAACGGTCGCGCGGCCCCGGTCGCGTCCGACTCGAAACGGGCTTCAACCTTGCCAAAACGCAGCCGGTCGCCCACTCGCAGAAAAACATCCGTCACCGTCTCGCCGTTGACCCATGTGCCGTTGGTCGAGCCGAGATCCTTCAGTTGGAATCGCTCGTCGATTAGCGAAAGCTGCGCGTGCCGGCCGGAGACGGAGGGATCGTCAATCTGGATCATGTTATCGGGCGCGCGCCCGAGCGTGATCCGTTCCTCGGTCAGTTCGTGTGTCGCGCGTCCGCTTTCCAAGTAGATGGAGAGCTTGGCCATGATCGGAGCAGGCTTATCAGGTGCGGAGCCGGAGGGCAAGGAAGCCTCCATTACTTCTTCTTGAAGACCTCGACCGCGTTCCATTCTTCATCCGGCGGGGTATTTTCATATTCGAGCGCCCGTTCCAGATACGTGCGGGCCAGGAAGTCGTTAGGGTAAAACTCGAGGTAGCGGGAAAGCAGAATTTTCGCCTGGCGAAAATCGCGCTGCCGGAATTTCTGGAAGGCCTCCTCGTAGGTTTCCAGATGGCGCAGAAACTCGGGATCGATGCCGGCGCTGCGCTCCGCGAGCAGGGTCGCGACCTCGACCGGCGCGGATTTGCCCTTCACCTGCACGCGGGCGACGGAACGGACGTGAAATTCATCCCGCACCATTTCGGTCGCGCTCGGCCCGAGGAGGATGTCGACCGCGTAGATTCTGGTCAGAGATTCGAGCCGCGACGCGAGATTGACGGCGTCGCCGATGACGGTTGGGTCCGCCTTTTCCTGCGAACCGATGTTGCCGCCGAGGACGTCGCCTTGGTTGATCCCGATCCCAATCGCAAACGGCGCGATCCCGGCCGCATGCCAGTTCTGATTTAGGGCGCGCAACTCCTTCCGCATGGTGAGCGCGGCCCGCGCCGCCATCCGCGTATCCTCCGCCGGGCCGTGGCTCCGCACATTGCCCCACACTGCCATGACGGCGTCGCCGATGAATTTGTCGAGCGTCCCGCCATGCTTGAAGACTGCGGTCGTCATGTGGCTGAGGTATTCGTTCAATTGCCTGACAAGCGCTTCCGGGTCGGCATGCTCGGTCAGGCTGGTGAACCCGATGATGTCGGAAAAGAGAATCGTGGCCGGAATCCGGACTCCCTTCAGGCTGCTGTAAAAGCTTGCCGGGTTATCGAGGATTTCTTTGACCAAATTTTTCGAAACGTAGCGCTCGAGGGTGCGACGGGTGCGCAGCTTTTCGATCCGCTCCATCGCGTATTCGTAACCTAACGAGAAGAGACCGCAGAGGAGGAAGGTGGCGAGAACCGGGACCGTGATGAGGAGCAGCCCGGTGCGGTCGTAAGCGATCCGCACGACCGCAAGGTAAACCGCCGTCACCCCGACCAGAAGAAGAAGAGCGGAAAGCGGGCGCCGGACAAAGCCAATCAGCGCCCAGGCGAAGAGACCGGCCGCAGCCACCAGGACATAATCCAGCCAAAGCGGGGTCATGTGGAGGAACTGGTGCGCCATGGCGGCGGCCATCGCCTCGAGATGAAGTTTTGGCCCCGGCCGGTCCGGTCCGAGCGGCGTATCGACGACGTCGTGCCAGATCTGTGCCGAAGCGCCCACGACCACGATCTTGTCCTTGAAGAAAGCGCCGTCGTGATAGTTGGTGTGCCAGAGTTTGTCGTCGAAAACTTCGTAGAGCGGACGGGGCAGATAGGCATCGTCGGCGCTGAAGCGGAGGAGGTGCGCGATATGATCGCGCGGGACGTCGGCGCCGCGGCCAATCTGCGCCAGGCCGCGCGCCGCCATCGAGTAAAAGACTTCGGCACCCGGGTAGGGCGGGAGCCCGGCCAACTGCCGTTCGGTCATGGTATAGGGAATGGCGCGGACCCGCTGATCGAGCGGGTCAGGGAAAAAATTGACGTAACCGACCCGCGGATCAGCCATCTGGGGCGGCGGAATCAGGACGTCGTTAGGCACGATCGCCTGCATGGCCTTGGCAGCGTCGAAGTTCGCCCCGAGCACGACCTTGCCACGGTGGCGATCGAGCGCGGCATGGAAGGCCGAGTCGCCGTCCCCAGGATTATTGAAAACCAGATCGAAGAGCACGAGGCGGGCGCCGGAGGCGAAAAGCCGGTCGAGGAGAAGCGCCCAGACTTCCCGTGACCAGGGAAAGGGCCGCTCGGTGATGAGCTCAATCGCGCGATTGCTTTCGTTCTCGCCCGGCACGGGCGGCGCTAACTGCAGCGTGCTCTGGTCGATGCCGAGAAAAACAAAATCCTTGCGGGTCGGGGTCTTGCGGCCTTGTTCTTGAAGAAAATCTTCAAAGCGTTTTTCGCCCGACCAGACGGCGGTGAGGAAAGGAAGATTGGGGGTGAAATGCAGGCCGAGCACGAGCCCTGTCCAGAAAAGACAGATCGCGCCGATGACCAGCAATCGATGCCGGGCGAGCCAGTGCACCTCTCCATTTTAGGAGATGGCTCGGTTCCGGCCAGCGCCAAATTGGTCCTGCCGGCAGAGCGAGAAAACGGTTGTCATTCCCCGGCCCCTGCCTATTTTCCCAGCCCGACGTTGCCAGGAAAAGAGCAACGTCCAGTGCACTGCCCACCTGATCCCATCCGGGGATCGAATCAGCGAATGAGGTCGGGGAGCGCCTAACGAAAACAACGATTCGCTGAACGAGGAGCCCCGATTTTTTCGGGGTCTGATAAAATGCCACGAGCCACCAATGCGCCCGCCAGCCGCGAGCGTCGCAAACGCGTCCTGAAATCCGCCAAGGGTTATCGGGGCCGCCGATCGAAACTCTTCCGCTACGCGAAAGACGCGACGATGAAGGGCAAATACTGGGCCTATCGCGATCGCAAAACGCGCAAGCGCAATTTCCGCATGCTCTGGGTGCAGCGGCTCAATGCGGCCTGCCGCGCCCAGGGTCTCACCTACAGCCGTTTCGCCGAGGGCCTGAAAGCCGCCGGCATCGGGCTCGATCGCAAGATTCTCTCCGACCTCGCGATCAGCGATGAGGCCGCCTTCAAGGGGATCGTCGAGCAGGTGAAGAGCGCGCTGGAGAAAAAGGCCGGCGAAGGGAAGAAGACGAAGGCGGCGTAAACTTGTAGCGTGCGCTGTCCCAGCGCACGATTCCGTTGTCCGCTGAGACAGCGGACACTACAAAGCATGCATCCGCTCGAAGAACTGCGCGAGAGCGCCTTGGCCGAGATCGCGGCCGCGCCTGACGAACCGGCGCTCGACGCCGTACGCGTCCGTTATCTCGGGCGCAGCGGCAGCATTTCCGCCTGGAGCGAGCAGATGAAAACGCTCGCAAAAGAGGAGCGGCCCGCGGTCGGCAAGCTCCTGAACCAGGCGCGCACCGCCGTGACCGACGCTCTCGAAGCAGCGGGCGAAAAATTGCGCATTGCGCAGGAAAGTGGCGCCCTTGCCGGGCTTGACATCTCGCTTCCGGGGACGCCTAACGAGATCGGCTCACTCCATCCGCTCACCCAGATGCTTGACCGTGGGATCAACATTTTTCGTCGAATGGGTTTCGCGCTGGCCGACGGTCCCGATGTCGAGGACGAATGGCATTGCTTCGACGCTCTCAACACCGCGCCCGATCATCCGGCCCGGAACGAGCAGGATACTTTTTATCTTCCCGACGGTCGTTTGCTTCGCACCCACACTTCGACCGTGCAGATCCGCACGATGGAATCCGCCCCGCCACCGATTCGCGTCATTGCGCCCGGCGCCGCTTTTCGGCGTGACGAAGTGGACGCGACCCACAGCGCGCAGTTTCACCAAATCGAAGGGCTCTATGTCGACGAGCGGGTGAGCGTGGCCGACCTCAAGGGGACGCTCGAGTATTTCCTGCGCGAACTTTTCGGATCGGACACGGCGGTGCGTTTCCGGCCGCATTATTTTCCTTTCACCGAGCCAAGCTTCGAGATTGATGTGAAATCGAAGGCGCTCAAGGGCGGCGAAAAATGGATCGAAGTCTGCGGCTGCGGCATGGTGCATCCCGCGGTCTACGAGGAATTAAATCGCGCCCGGGGCGACAACGCCTACGATCCCGAAAAATGGACCGGGTTTGCCTTCGGCCTCGGGATGGATCGCCTCGCCATGATCCTGTTCGACGTCCCGGACATTCGGCTCTTCGCGCAAAATGATCTACGCTTCCTGAGGCAATTTGCGTGATGGAAGATCGCCTTCCAGGCTGTCTCGGCCGGCGGGCATCTTGCCGGCCGAGTATTCGACAGGCTGGAAGCCTGTCTGCCGAGTCAGGCAGGATGCCTGACTTCCGATCTAGTCCTCTATGAAGTTTTCTCTCAACTGGCTGCGCGAATTTGTGGAGCTGCCTAACGATGTTGGGCAGCTCGTGGAGCTGCTTACACTGGCTGGTGTTGAAGTGGAAGGCATCGAAAATCGCGGCGCAGATTTCGAAAATGTCGTCGTCGCGCACATTAAATCCTCCGAGCAACATCCCAACGCCGACCGCCTCAGCGTCTGCCAGGTCGACGACGGCAGCTGGCAAACGCGACAAATCGTTTGCGGCGCGAAGAATTACAAAGTGGGCGACAAGGTCCCGCTCGCCCAACCGGGCGCGGTGCTCATCGGCGACTTGAAAATCAAAGCGAGCAGACTGCGCGGGGTGGAATCGCAGGGTATGCTCTGCAGCGCGAAGGAGCTCGGGATCGCGGAGGACGCTGCCGGACTTCTCATCCTTTCGCCGGAAGCGAAGATCGGCACGCCGATCGGGAAGCTTTTCCCTAACGACACGATTCTCGATGTCGAAATTACGCCGAACCGCTCCGACCTTCTGAGCCACTACGGACTCGCCCGCGAAATTGCCGCCCTCACGAAAAGCCCGCTGCGGAAGCCGGAGATCGCCGCCCCGCGCACTGTCACGGGCGACGCGGTGCGGATCAGCGCGCCGGACGAGTGCCCGTTTTACTCCGCGCGCCGGATTGAAAATATCACGGTCGGTCCGAGCCCGGAGTGGCTTCAGGGCAAACTCGAGTCGGTCGGCCTGCGCGCGATCAACAACATTGTCGACATCACCAATTTCGTGATGCTGGAGATCGGGCAACCGCTCCACGCATTCGATGCCGACAAGCTGGAGGGTGGAATCAATGTTCGGCTGGCTCAGCCTAACGAGAAGTTCCTCGCCCTCGACGGACGCACTTATCAACTGACTCCGAAAAACATGCTCATCGCCGACGCCGCCCGGGGAGTCGCGATCGGGGGAGTGATGGGCGGCGAAGACAGCGGCGTGAGCGACTCGACCCGAAACCTGCTTCTCGAGAGCGCCTATTTTCAGCCGGCCAATATTCGCCGCACCGCCCGCGAATTGAATCTGCCGAGCGACGCGAGCTATCGGTTTGAACGCGGGGTCGATCCCGCCATCGTCCTGCGCGCTTCGGAGCGCGCCACGCAACTCATTCGCGAAATCGCGCGCGGCCAGCCGGCCGACGAAACCGTCGTGGCGGGGACCTTGCCGGCGCCGCCGACCGGATTTTCGCTTCGTTATGCGCGCTGCGACGAGCTGATTGGGACGCCGGTTCCACCGCAAGAGGCGGACCAGATTCTCGAGGGACTCGGCCTGCAAAAACTTGGTGCGACGAATGAGAAATCGACTTGGGGCATCCCGAGCTATCGCGCCGATTTGCAGCGCGAAGTCGACCTGATCGAAGAGATCGTGCGCGTCTTCGGCATTAGCCGGATCGAAGGGGCGGACCGGAGCCGTTTCACGCCCGTCTCGAGCGCAGATCGCCGCTACGATTTCGAAATGAAAATCCGCCAACGCCTCGTGGCGTGCGGTTTCACGGAAGCCCGGACGTCGGCGCTCGTCAGCCGGCAGACGTTAGGCTCCGGGTTTGCCGGTGGGGCGGTCGAGCTGCGCAATCCGTTGAGCGAAGATCATATCGCGCTTCGGCCGAGTCTGGTCCCGGGTCTGAGTGCCGCGCTCGAGCGCAACCTGCGCGCCGGCGCGAAAAGTGTACGGCTCTTCGAAGCGGGGCGCGTTTTTCTTCCGCCTAACGGCGAGGAAATTCGGCGGCTCGCGCTCCTCCTCTGCGGTGCGGCGGCAGCGCATTCGCACTGGCGCAGTGAAGCTGTCCGCTCGCTCGATCTCTTCGATCTGAAGGGCGCGCTGGAGGCAATTGGCCTCGGCACGATCGGATTCCAGCGGAGTGAGCATCCTGAGCTTGCGCTCGCCACCCAGGTGCTGGTCGCGGGCCAGGCGCGTGGCGTGGCCGGCCAGTTGTCTTCCGCGACGTCGACCCGGCCGCCGGTTTTTGTGGCCGAGATCGACTTACCTAACGAGTTGGAAGCGGCCGCCGGCCTGCGCAAATTTCGCGAGCTGCAACGTTTCCCCGCCATCAGCCGCGACATCGCGCTCCTCGCGCCCGAGACGCTGCGGCACGAAGAAATTCTGGCCACGATCGAAAGCGCGCGCGAACCGCTTCTCGCCCAGGTGGAGTTGTTTGATCTCTTTGCCGGGAAAGGGGCAGAAAACCTCGGCCCGGGCCGCAAATCGCTTGCCTATTCGTTGACATATCTCGACAAAAACCGGACACTGACTGCCGACGAAGTAAGTGCGGCCCACGACCGGATTCGCGAGCGCTTGCAGAGCGAGCTGGACGTTGAACTGCGCGAGTAGTTCTTTGAGAATTTCGAGAGTTGTTGCTTGAGAGTTGAAGGTTCAAAGACCTTTTCGTGTCTACTTTCAGCTCTCTATCGACAACTTTCGAAAAATTTACCCTGCGGTGTTCGAGATTACAGGTGTGATTCCCGGACCGATATTGTTAGCAAAGGGGGCTAGGTCGTCAGGGGAAGATGGCAGGCCTTAATTGGAAGTCAGACGCTC
>DATBDG010000221.1:0-1860 GCA_036270055.1 Chthoniobacterales bacterium | reverse complement strand
GTTGTTGAGCAGGACGTTGAGCGATGGGTAATCCTCCGGCGCGCGCGCGGCGAAGGACTGGATGCTGTGCGGATCGGTGACGTCGAGCAAAGCGGAGCGCATCCCCGGGTTCGCGGCGGTCGTCTCGTCGAGCGCCTTTTGGTTGCGGCCGGTGATGATGACGTCGTTGCCGAGGCGATGAAATGCTTCCGCGAGCCCGCGCCCGATACCCGAGCCGCCGCCGGTGATAAGCATGGTGTTTCCGCTCATCTTCATAGCAGCGAGTGTCCGCGCGATAGCCGGCTTGGCAACGAAAGCCGGCGATTTTTGCTCGCCCGCTTTTTTTTGCAGCGGCCGCCCTCGCCGCGGGATCTGGGAGTCGAATGCCGGTTGTTCGCCGACGAAGACATAGCTCGGGGATGACAGCGTGTAATCGACCACAGGATAGGGAGGCCGTAGGGGAGGGAATATTGATCTGCGAGCGGCACGTAGGGTCGAAGCAGCCACCGACGAGCAGGCGCGGGAGCTGGCCACGGCCTTCTCCCGCATCGGTCAACGCGGCCTCACCGGTCTGGCGGAGGCGCTGAACGGAAGGGATGACATCGCGCAGCCCAGGGAGGCGTCTACAATCTCCTGCCTAACGAATCCTGACATGCACTCCGGGCAGGACTTTCTGGCCGAGATCGAGCATGTCCCAGTTGGAGAGCCGAATGCAGCCGTGGCTCGTCGCGCGGCCGATCGTTTCCGGCGCGTCCGTGCCATGGATGCCGCTTCCCTTGTGACTCAACTCCATCCAAAGGATTCCGACGGGATTGTTAGGCCCGGGCGGCAGATTGTAGAAATCACCACTGCGTTCGTCGTGGTGCAGCATCGCTTCGTCCCAGCGGAAGGTCGGCATCCAGGAAAAACCTTTCACGAACCACTCGCCTTTCGGCGCGGGGAGCGACTCCGAGCCGGGTGTGATCGGATAACTTCCGACCAGTTTTCCGTTCTGCTTTAGTTCCAGAATCTTTTCCGGAATATCGACCTCGATCGAGTACTGTTCGCTCTCGGGCTTCTTGTCTTCGGTTTTCAGGGTGCCCGATTTTTCCGCCTCCTCGGTCTGGTACTTTTGCTCGATCGCCTCCTGCAGATCGAAGGGCGTGGCGACGTTAGGCACCTGCACTTCGTCCCCCGCTTTGGCCTTGCTCCAGTCGTAGCCGGGATTGATCTGCTGCAAGAAATCGCGCCGGGCGTGAAATTTCTCCGCCACCAGTTCGAGGAGAGTCTCATACGGCAGGCGGTCTTGCTTCGCCTGTTGCGCGTGACTCTGAGGAAGGGAGCCGATCGCTTGTTGGTCTTCCGATGTGATGCGGTAACTCGTTAGGCCCGGTTTGCTGCCATCGAGCGGTAGATCGAAATGTGCCGGCGCCTCTTCCCCGTAGCTCTGGCCGCTCTCTCCCTGCGTCTGTTCGTAACGGGTCAGGGCCTGACGAGTGAACTCGCCCCACCGGCCATCGATTACTCCCGGCTTAAAGGCCGACCCATCAAGCAAAATCTGCGCTCGCAACACATCCTGATTCTCCGTCGGCGTCGGGGGGGATTGCGCTCGAGCCCGGTGGGCAACAATCGCGACAACCGTTAGGCCGGCGACCAGCGAAAGAGAAGGAAAATGAAAGCGCCTCTCACGGCCCCGGCGGTTTCGGGAGACATTTTGCGGTTGTGAGCGAACAAGCGGGGCCATCAATCGGAGATTCTCTTCGTGAATACGCGCGCGGCATTGCGGGCGGTCTCATGTTTAGTCTGCCGCTCCTCTACACGATGGAGGTTTGGTGGACCGGTTTCATTGAACGGCAGAGAGTGTGCAGATCGAGGTCGAGCTGCGCCTGGACGGCGGCGAAA
>DATBDG010000220.1:0-3913 GCA_036270055.1 Chthoniobacterales bacterium | reverse complement strand
TCGCCTGGGTCTACCGCATCGAATCCGGTGGCGATTTCGGCGGCTCCATCCGGGCCACCCCGCTGCTCGTCAATGGCGTCCTGTACTTCACCCTCCCCGACCACGCCTGGGCCGTCGACGCGCGCACCGGTCGTGAGATCTGGCACTTCGCTTGGCAATCCAAAGGCGGCATCCATCTGGGAAATCGCGGCGTCGGCATTTATGAAAACTGGCTCTATTTCGAAACGCCCGACTGTAATCTAGTCTCGCTGAATCTAAAGGACGGCAAGGAGCGCTGGCACAAACAAATCTGCGACATGGATCAGATGTACTATGCCTCCGTCGCGCCGATCATCGTGAAGAATCACGTGCTGGTCGGCGTCAGTGGCGACGATCTCGATATCCCCGGCTATCTCGAATCCCGCGATCCGGAAACCGGCGATTTGCAGTGGCACTGGTCTGTCACGCCGAAGGCCGGCGAACCGGGATCCGAAACCTGGCCGAACGCGGAAGCAGCCGAACACGGCGGCGGTATGACCTGGGTCCCTAGCACCTACGATCCGGAGCTGAACCTTGTCTATCTCGGCACCGGCAACCCGCAGCCCGTCATTGCCGGTAAAGGCCGCATCGGCGATAACCTCTACACCGAATCGATCGTCGCGCTCAATCTCGATACCGGCAAGATGGTCTGGCATTTCCAGCCTTCCCCGCACGACACTCACGATTGGGACGCTGTGCAAACACCCGTCCTGATCGACGGAGAAATCAACGGCCAGCCTCGCAAATTAATTGCTCAGGCAAGCCGCAACGGCTACTTTTTCCTCTTGGATCGCACAAACGGAAAAAACATCGTCACCTCGGAATTCGTCAAAACCAATTGGGCGAAGGGCGTCGACGCCAAGGGTCAGCCCATCCCGAATCCCGCCAAGCAGCCGAAACCGGATGGCGCGTTAGTATCGCCCAACCAGGGTGGAGCAGTGAACTGGCCGCCACCTAGCTTCAGTCCGGATACCGGACTCTTCTACGTGAATGCCACCCGCGCCTTCAGCGTCTACTACATATTCGATCAAGAGGAAAAACCCGAAGGCTGGGGCGGAAACGATCGCGGCGGCTGGGCCGAATCGATGCTGCAAGCGATCGACTACAAAACCGGCAAAATCCGCTGGAGCCACAAATGGGAAAGCGGCGGCATACGCTCCGGCGTCCTGAGCACCGCCGGCAATCTGGTGTTCACCGGTGACACGGCTAATAGTCTCGTGGCCGTCAACGCCTCAACCGGCCAACCGCTCTGGCACGCCAATCTCGGTAGCGCCATCAGCAACGGCCCCATGACCTTCGAACTCGACGGCTCGCAATATCTCGTAGTCGGCGCGGGAGACAGCTTGTTCGCCTTCGTCATGCTGAAAAATTAAGAAACTTAGAATGATCTTTCGTGCTGGCTCAATCCTCATCTGCGGTTGCCTCCTCGCGCCCGGCCAACAGACTCACTCCACGTGGAGTGACTACGGCGGAGCTCCCGATTCCGCGCAATACTCATCTCTCAAACAGATCGATCGCTCGAACGTAAGCAAGCTCGAAGTCGCCTGGAAATTCCCCACCGGTGACGGCGGTAAATATTTTTTCAATCCGCTCGTGGCCAACGGCCTGATCTATGTGATGGCCAGGAACAAGTCCATCGTCGCCCTCGATGCCGTCACCGGCAAGGAAATCTGGACCCATCCTGCAGAGCCCAGTGCCAAACTGATCACCGATCGCGGCATCAATTATTGGGAGAGCAAGGATCACACCGACCGGCGTTTACTATTCGCAAGCGACAATTTCCTGCAAGCCATCGACGCCCGCACCGGGGAATCCATTCTGTCCTTTGGCACTCACGGCCGCGTCGATCTTAAAGAAGGTCTCGATCGCGACCCCAAAACCATCCATCTGGTGCAATCCACGACGCCTGGCCGTGTCTTTGAAAACCTGCTCATTCTCGGCTCCGCCACCAACGAAGGCTACTCATCCGCGCCCGGTGACGTTCGCGCCTACGATATTAAAACCGGCGCGCTCGCCTGGACTTTTCACACCGTTCCGCGCCCCGGCGAATTCGGTTACGACACCTGGCCCCGCGACGCCTGGAAAACTGTCGGGGGCGCCAATAGCTGGGGCGAGCTCTCGCTCGACGAGAAACGCGGCATCGTTTTTGTTCCCACCGGCAGCCCCAAATACAACTTCTATGGCGCGAACCGCACCGGCGCAAATCTATTCGGCGATTGCCTCCTCGCGCTCGACGCCCGCACCGGCAAACGCCTCTGGCATTTTCAAATGGTCCATCACGATATCTGGGATTACGACAATGCCACTGGCCCCAAACTCCTCACCGTCCATCACAACGGCCAAACCATCGACGCCGTAGCCCAGCCCGGAAAAACCGGCTTTCTCTACGTCTTCAACCGCGTTACCGGCGAGCCGCTCTGGCCTGTCAAAGAAAAGTCTGTGCCTGGCTCGGACATGCCGGGCGAGCAGGCCTGGGCCACGCAGCCATTCCCCACCGGGCCGCCGCCCTTCGCCCGCCAGAAATTTACTGAAAAAGATCTGAGCCAATACATCCACGATCCCGAAGAGCGCGCCCGTTTTCGCGACCGCCTGCAAACCGCCCGCAACGAAGGATTGTTCACGCCACCCGCTCTGCGCGGTACGGTCGAAATGCCGGGCAACAACGGCGGAGCGAACTGGGGCGGGTCAGCGGCCGATCCCTCAAGCGCCCGCCTCTTCGTCGTCTCAAAAGATCTCCCCTGCATTCTCAAGCTAGAGCCCGACGCAACCGGTAACCGCTACACCAGCAGCTTCGGCTTTCTCTTCACGAGCGACGGTCTCTCCCCCATCGCGCCGCCCTGGACCTCGCTAACCTCCTACGATCTCAACGAAGGAAAAATCCGCTGGACCATCCCGCTAGGCGATGCGCTCGGGAGTAAAGGCGAGGAGGATCTGAAAGACACTGGCAGCGTCTATCCAAAGGTCGGACCGGTCGTTACGGCTGGAGGCCTGATCTTCACCGCCACGCGCGACCACAAACTGCGCGCGCTCGATGAAGAAACAGGCAAAATGCTCTGGGAAACCACGCTGCCTGCCGCAGCAGAAGGCATTCCCGCCGTCTACGAAATAAACGGCCGCGAGTACCTGGTAGTCTGCGCCGCCGCCGTCGATTCAGTAGCCTTCAAAACGCCTGCAAAGATTGAAGGTGAATACGTCGCCTTTGCGCTACCAAGGCCCTGATATGAAGTTTCGTACGGTCATTGTTGCTTTTCTAATAGGTTTGCTGATAGGTTTTGTACCGATGTGGCTCAGGGCTCGTCAGCGGACGGGCGAACGAGACCAGGCGCTTCATAACTTGGAAATCAGCCAGTTACAGAATCGATTGTCGGCTGCGGCGCTCGACTCGCGGCGCGGTCAATATGAGACCGCTCGTGGAGAATTAAGCCAGTTCTTTTCTTCGCTCAATGCCGATGTCAAAGATAAAAGAGACGTTGATTTTAGCCCCGAGCAGCTCAAGTCGTTCGATTCCATATTTTCGGAGAGAGATGACTTGATCGCTCTCCTGGCTCGAAACGATCCAGCCTCTGCCGACCGCCTGTCCAATCTGGACGAAGCCTTTCGTAAAGCGCTGCCTCAGAAGTAGCGCTTCGACGAAACTGCCTCAGGACTAAAGCGCCGCCAAAACCTCGCGATACAAATACTGCGCGCCTTCCACCCCGTCCCAAGGCCCTTCCTCGTACTCGAGCGCAAACACCCCAATGTAATTCGCGTTCAACATGATCCGCACATTCCTCTGCACATCCGGATCTTTCCAGCGATTCCAATACTTCGCATGCACGTTCGTGTGCGCATAAGGCGCCAGGTCCGCGAGCGCATGAAACAACAAATACTCGTGCTCCCAATTACAAAAATCCGG
>DATBDG010000219.1:0-32359 GCA_036270055.1 Chthoniobacterales bacterium | reverse complement strand
GCCCGCTCGAGCGGCTCATCCTCGCGTCGCGCACCTGGCGGCTGAGCGGGACCCGGCCGCTCAATCATCCGCAGCGTCGCCTCGCCGCTCTCGCCGGGCTGGTGCGGGAATGGCCCGGGCTGCTCCGGTCGTTAGGCAAGGAAGAGCTCGAGCCGGTCCGGAAATTCTTGCGCCAGCTCGCTCATCCCTACTGGAATTTCCATTACACGCTCACTTCCGAGCGTTCCGCCGCCGCCATGGCGCTCGTGGGCGAAAGCCGGATCACGGAAATCCTGGCCAACGTCGTGGTCCCGTTCCGCCACTGGCGGGGCCGCGAAGTCTGGGCCGAATACGCGCGGTGGCCCGCGCGCCTGACGAATCGCCGGATCGAAACCGGCGCGGCCCGCCTTTTTGGGGACGATCCGCGCCGGCCGCGCTTCCTCCGCACGGTCGCACACCAGCAGGGGCTGCTCCAGATCTACGAAGACTTTTGCTTGCAAGACGAGAGCGACTGCGCGCAATGTCCATTCCCCGAACAGATGCAAAAATGGAGTTAACTTCGAGATCGCGCGACGGCTTCACTCTCATCGAACTGCTCGTCGTGATCACGGTCATCGCGATCCTGATGGGATTGCTTTTTCCCGCCTTCAAAGGGGTGCAGGACCAAGCCAAACGCACGCAAGCGAAGAATGATGTTACGCAGATCGTGACGGCGATTAATGCCTTTTACACCGAATACGGCAAGTACCCATGCGATGCACAAACCGGAACCGACTCGCAGGACTATTTTTGCGCTGATGATAATGCAAACAAAACGCTCTTCGACATTTTGCGGGCTGATCCGAGCGACAGCGACGTTCAAATGCTTAATCCAAAAGCCGTCCAGTTTTTCCAACCGCCGATTGCCAAGGATGTGAGTAAGCCGAGATCCGGTATCGGCGGAAATGGACACCTCTACGATCCATGGGGTAGCGCGTATCGCGTCCGGATGGATAACAATTACTCCGGGGCAGTCGAAAACCCCTACTCAGCGAATGCAGGCTTCAATCCGATTCAATCGGGAGCGATCGTCTGGTCGCTCGGAAGGGATTTGGCCGGCGCGACCGGCGGCATAGGGGGCGGCGACAAAAAAACAGGTTCCTCCAACGACGATGTGATCTCGTGGCAGTAGGAACAGCTTTACTATTCGCCGATCGCGGTTCACCATTCATCCCTCTCACAACGCGGGTGTAGTTCAATGGTAGAACGGCAGCTTCCCAAGCTGCATACGGGGGTTCGATTCCCCTCACCCGCTCGCTCCTTCTCTCGGGCCGCCTTTTTGCTGGCTGGATTTCGTCGCGGGAACACGCGCGGTTTCCGCACGGTATCGTCGGGCACCAGTCCCCGAAATAATCATGCTCTTTTGAAAGGGCGGCGTGCCGTAGAGGTTGCGGTGCAGCTGGCCGACCAGCATGCCGAGCGCCGCGAACCCGAGCTGGTCGTCTTCGATTTTTCCAAAAACTTTTAGGCAAGGCCTTTGGACGTGCGAATTTCGTTTACTTCTAAGCCATGTCCGACGATGCCCTGGATTCGACCGCTCCGGGCCGCCCATCCTCGAATCCACCGGGCGATCCGATCGATCAAATCCTCTTCTTCGGAAGCGTCGAAACGCGCCGGCGATTTCTGCAAAAGGTCGCGGGGACGAGCGCGGCCCTCACTCTCGGGCCGCAACTGATGAGTTTGTCCGCGGCCCAGACGGCGCCCACAGGCGCGACACGCGATCAAATAAAAATGGTCGACGTTCATTTGAAAATTAACGGGCGGGAGCACGCGCTGAAACTCGATCCGCGCACCTCCCTCCTCGACCTGCTGCGCGAACAGCTCGATCTCACCGGGTCGAAAAAAGGCTGCGACCACGGCCAATGCGGCGCCTGCACAGTCCTGATCAACGGGCGCCGGGTGAATTCCTGCCTCGCCCTCGCCGTCGCGCATGAAGGCGAGGAGATTACGACGATCGAAGGCCTCGCCCACGGCGATCAGCTGCACCCGATGCAGGCCGCCTTCCTCGAGCATGACGGATTTCAATGCGGTTATTGCACCTCCGGGCAGATTTGTTCGGCGGTCGCCTGTGTGCACGAGGGGCACGCCAAGGACGAGGCGCAGATCCGCGAGTGGATGAGCGGCAACCTCTGCCGCTGCGGGGCCTATCCCAACATCGTCGATGCGATCAGGGAGGCGCGGGACAAGATGGGAGGCGCGGGGTGAATCCCTTCAGCTACTCGCGCGCGGCCGATTGGCAGGCCGCGGTCCATGACATTGCGAGTGACGCGCAGGCCAAGTTTCTCGGCGGCGGCACCAGCCTGGTCGACCTCATGAAAATGGGTGTGGAAACACCCACCCGTTTGATCGACATCAACCGCCTTCCCCTCGCCCAAGTGGAGGAATTGCCTAACGAAGCCGGGATCCGGATCGGCGCCCTCGTCCGCAACTCCGACCTGGCCGAGCATCCGCTCGTCGTCTCGCGTTACCCGGTCTTGAGCGAAGCGCTCCTCTCCGGGGCCAGCCCGCAGTTGCGCAATCTCGCCACCACCGCCGGCAACCTGATGCAGCGCACCCGCTGTTATTATTTCTACGACCCGGCCTTTCCGATGTGCAACAAGCGCAACCCCGGGAGCGGTTGCGGCGCGCTCGAAGGCTACAACCGCATCCACGCCATCCTCGGCCAGAGCGACAAATGCATCGCGACCCATCCGAGCGACATGTGCGTTGCGCTCGCCGCGCTCGACGCGATCGTGCGGGTGCAGGGACCGAAGGGCGAACGCACCATCCCGATCGGCGATTTTCATCTTCTGCCCGGCGATACTCCAAACGTCGAGACCAGTCTCCAAGCTAACGAACTCATCACCGCGGTCGATCTTCCGAAAATCCTCTTCGCGGCCGGCTCGCACTATTTGAAAGTGCGCGACCGGGCCCAGTATGCCTTCGCTCTCGTCAGTGTCGCAGCCGCTCTCGAGCTGGAAAATGGAATGATCAAAACCGCCCGGGTCGCTCTCGGCGGAGTGGCGCTCAAGCCCTGGCGGGCGAGCAAGGCGGAGCAGACGCTGATCGGGAAAAAAGCCGAGGCGGCGACCTTCCGGGCCGCAGCCGAGGCCGAGCTCGCTCCGGCCCAAGGCTACAAATACAACACCTTTAAAATCGAGCTGGCGAAGCGCGCCATCATCCAGGTGCTTACGACCGTGGCTCGCGCCTAACGAATATGGCTAGCGGAAGTATTCTCGGACCAGCCCGCAGCCGCGTCGACGGACCGCTCAAGGTCTCGGGCGGCGCCAAGTACGCCGTTGAGTTCCGGCTCGCCAAATGCGCCTACGCCTGGCCGGTCCTGAGCAATATCGGCCGTGGCAAAATCACGGTGATTGACGAGAAGGCGGCGCGTTCCGCTCCCGGTGTGCTCGAAATTCTGACTCACCAAAACGCGCCCAAGTTGAAGATGGCCGAGGCCGCGCGCGGCGAAGACATGAGCCACGGGATCCGCAATGAAGACCGGCTGCCGCTCTCGGACGACCAAGTTTATTACGCCGGCCAGTATGTCGCCCTGGTCGTCGGGCGAACGCTGCCGGAGGCGCAACATGCCGCGTCGTTAGTCAAAGTCAGCTATTCGTCGGAACCGCCCATGCTCACAATGGAGGACGCGAACAGGGCGAAGAAACCGCAGAAAAAGCAGGACGAAAACATCCAGTTGCACAAGGGCGACGTCGGCCCGGCTCTGGCCAATCAAAATCTGGTCCGGGTCCGCCAGACCTACGTCACCCCGACGGAAACGCACAATCCGATTGAGCCCTCGGGCACGATCGCGGCGTGGGAAGGCGACAAGAAGCTGACGGTTTGGGACGCGACCCAATTCGTCAAAGGGGTACAAAGCATCCTGGCCCGGGCCTACGATTTGCCGATCGAAAATGTGCGCGTGATTTGTCCGTTCGTCGGCGGCGCTTTCGGCTGCAAAGGCGCGCTCTGGCCGCACGTCATCCTCGCCACCATGGCGGCCAAAGCCGCGGGTGTTCCGGTCCAGTTCAACCTCCCGCGCAAAGCGATGTTCACCGGCACCGGACATCGCACCCCGACCTATCAGACGATTTCCCTCGCCGCCACTTCCAACGGCAAGTTGCAGGCGATCAAACACGCCACCAACACCCTCACCTCGCCGGTGGGAGATTTCGTCGAAGCCTGCGGCACGCGCTCGACCGGCGTCATGTATGCGAGCGAAGCGATCCGGGTCGAGGAAACCGTTTTCCCGGTAAATGTCGCGACGCCGACCTTCATGCGCGCGCCGGGCGAATGCCCCGGCACCTACGCCCTCGAGTGCGCGCTCGACGAGTTATCCTACCTCCTGCAGATGGATCCGGTCGAGTTGCGCCGGGTCAATCACGCCGCCAATCATCCGATCAAAGGCGTCCCCTTCAGCGCCAAGCATCTCAAGGAAGCCTACCAACTCGGGGCGGAGAAATTTGGCTGGGCGAAACGGAGCAACCAACCGGGCCAGATGCGCGATGGCGATCTGCTCGTCGGCTGGGGTATGGCGACCGCGACCTATCCGGCTCACAGCATGGAAGCGGCGGCCAAGGCGATCCTGCACGCCGACGGCAGCGTCACGGTGCAATGCGCCACGCACGATCTCGGGACCGGCGCTTACACCACCTTTACCCAGATCTCGTCCGAGGAGATCGGTGTTCCATTCGAGAAAGTGAAGTTCGAGCTTGGCAAATCCGATTACCCCTTCGGACCAGTCGCCGGCGGTTCCAATTCCACGGCCACGGTCGGGACGGCGATCCATCGCGTCGCTCGTCGTTTGCATAAGGCGCTGGCCGAGCTCGCGGTCAAGGACGCCAAGTCACCTCTGCAGGGCGCCGAGCCTAACGACATCGTAATGGTAGCCCCGGGCCGGATCGGATTGAAGAAGGATCAGAGCAAATCCGATGGCTATACCGACATTCTGCAACGGGCGGGGAAGGACACGCTCGAAGTCGAGAGCGAGATGAAGGGGCTGAAGGAACACGACGATCTGGCTTTCCAATCGTGGGGCGCGCACTTCTGCGAAGTGAAAATAGATCCGCTTCTTCCGCGCGTGCAGGTGACGCGGGTGGTGAGCGTGATGAATTGCGGACGGATCGTGACCTCCAAAACCGCGCGGAGCCAGGTCCTCGGCGGCGTCGTCATGGGCATCGGGATGGCCTTGCTCGAAGAGACCAGCTACGACCCGCAAACCGGGATGCCGGTCAACGCCAATCTGGCCGAATACCACGTCCCGACGAACGCCGACATCCCGCCGATCGAAGTGTATTTTGTGGGGGAACCCGACTTCGCGTTCAACCCGATCGGCGCGCGCGGGATGGGTGAGATCGGGATCACCGGCATGGCCGCTGCGGTCGCGAACGCGGTTTATCACGCCACCGGGAAACGCATTCGCGATTTGCCGATTACGCCCGACAAGCTGATGTAGTGGAACGATGCGTGTGCGCGAATTTATCCGGTCAGCGCACGCGCCCGGTGGTTGTGGATGCCGCCCGCTGTGCGGTACGGGTATCGGCCGGGCAATCGGGGAAGATTTTCGCGATCGCAGCACTTCCTCCCGTGTTTCGCAGAGCGAAACATCCACAAGGGAGGCCGGCGCGATGCGATGAAAGAAATTCGGGAGATCATCCAGGCCTTCGACAGCCGCCGCGAGGAGCCGTTCGCGCTCGCCACACTCGTTAGGGCACGCGGCTCCAGCTACCGCCGTCCGGGCGCGCGGATGCTAATCGCGCGCGATCGGAGCACCGTCGGCGCGTTGAGCGGCGGGTGCCTGGAGAAGGAAGTGGCGGCGCGTGCCCAAGAGGTCATTGCGATTGGCGCCCCAATTCTGCTGCGTTTCGACACCAGGCTCCGCTACGGATGTAACGGCGCGATCGAAATCCTGATCGAAAAGCTGCAACCAACTTTGCTCGCGCAGTTGGGCGCCGCCCAACGCGAGCGCCGCACCTCCTGGATGGCGACGATTTTCGAAAATAACGATTCGTTAGGCAGCTGTTTTCTCGCTGCGCCAGCGGACGCGCCCGCGACTGCTTTCGTGCAAATGATCCCGCCGCCGCTTCAACTGGTTCTGATCGGGGAAGGGCCGGACAGCCCGCCCCTGCGCGACCTGGCCAAAGTTCTCGGCTGGACCGTGATCGAAGCGGAAGAAGCCGGCGCTTTGCCTGACGCGATCGACGAATGGACGGCGGTGGTCGTGAAGACCCATAACTACGGGCGCGATTATGCCGCGCTCGAAAAGCTGCTTCCACTCGGGTTGCCCTACATCGCCCTCCTCGGTCCACGTCGCCGGCGCGACCAGCTTCTCCACACTTTGCTCGCGACCGATCTGACGGCGCGCTCGGAATTGTTTTCCCCCGCCGGGCTCGATCTCGGCGCAGAATCGCCGGAGGAAATCGCGCTCGCTATCGTAGCGGAAATCCAAAGCGTCTTCGCGCGGACCCAGGTCGAATCATTGCGGGCGCGGAAACGGCCAATTCATCCGCCGGGCGAGCCGTTCGCCGCTCCGGTGTGAAAGTTGGCGCGATTGTCCTCGCCGCCGGCGCTTCCTCGCGGCTCGGCCGGGCCAAACAGCTCCTGGCTTACCGCGGCCAAACACTCGTTAGGCGCATCACGCAAGCGGCCGTTGATGCCGGTTGTTCGCCCGTCATCGTCGTCCTCGGATGTGAACGGGAGAGAATCGCCGCCGAACTGCGCGACTTGCCGGTCGAGATCGTTTCGAATGACAATTGGGAACGCGGCCTCGGGAGTTCGCTCCGCCTTGGGGTCAAAGCCGTCGCCGATGGGGATGCCCTCGTCATTCTGGTCTGCGACCAGCCGCATGTCAGCGACGAAGTCGTGCAACGGCTGATCGAGACGCAGACGAAGACGAACTGCCCGATTGTCGCCTCGGCCTATGCGGAGACGCGCGGAGTGCCGGCCCTTTTCATGCGCGAATGTTTTCCGGCCCTGCTGTCGTTAGGTGACGGAGAGGGTGCGAAAGTCCTGATTGGGGCCCGCGAATCGGAAGTCGCGTTGATTGATTTCCCCGAGGGCGCCATCGACATCGACGCGACGGAAGATTTGTCGCGCCTCGAGCTCGGATAACCTCGACGGCAAAAGCGCGTCCCCCCCGGAGGGACGCGCCGGGGCGAGTCCAGCCTCCCGACCTCGCTTATCCCAGCCCGTAAATCCGCACCGCCTGCTGTTTGCCCTTCAATTTCCGCTCGCCCAGATCCACCAGCTTTTCGCTCGCCGGCAGGCGCTCCGCAAAATCAGCCGAGAGCAAGACCTGCTGGCTTAGCTCTTTCATGACCGATTCCAGTCGGAACACCGTGTTCACGACATCGCCGATGATGGTCGCGTCGCGTTGCGCATCGATCCCGACATTGCCGCAGGTGACGGACCCAAAATGGAGCGCGATCCCGACGTTGAACGGCTCGCTGTTGGCCCACTTGCTTTTGGCCGCGAGCCCGAGGATGTCGCGCGCAATCTGGAGCGTCGCCGCGCAATCGACCTCGTCCGTGCCGCAGCCGCTCCAATAGGCGAGGACGGCGTCGCCGATGAACTTGTCGACCGTGCCACCACTCTTGGTCACGAGGTTGCCGGCTTCGCGAAACCAGACGCCGAGCTGCTGCGCAAGATGCGAACTGGAGATTTTCTCGGCCATGCTGCTGAAGCCGCGAATGTCGCAGACCAGCAATGCCACCGGCCGAATCGCGGAGGCAATCCCGGCCATCGAGCCGGCGAGGGTGACCTCGAGATGAGCGTTGGCGAAGTCGTCTTCGATCCGCTCGAAAACGAGCTCGTTCTTCGCAATCTCGATCCGCGCCCCGGGGTCGAGCGTCATCGGCATCACGACACGCTGACCGTTGACCAACGTGCCGTTGCGACTCCCGAGATCGATGATCTGATACTGATAACCATCGTGACAACGGATGAGCGCATGCTGGCGCGAGACGAGCGGGCTGCCGCTCAGGCAAACCGTGTTGTCGGCCGTGCGGCCGATCGTGGCGGTGTTGCCGATGGTTAGTTCGAACGGATCGTCGGCAAGCGGGGTAATTCGAAGTTTCGCTGGCATGACGGCGGCTCTCAATATCTGATAGCAGGTCGCGTGCGACAAGCGGCGAGGTTGAAGAGTTGAAGCGATGGAGGGTTAAAGCGATAAAGCGATACATGCCGGCCGGTTTTTTCCGCTTCAACGCTTCAACGTCTCCTGGCTAAAAGCTGCGCTCCCAAAATGACATTCGATCATTACGAAGTGCTGAGCCGCGAAGATGGTTCCCTCCAGGAGCTCGGCCGGGGCGCGATGGGGATCACTTACAAGGCGTTCGATACCAACCTGCGGGTCAACGTCGCGCTCAAGGTCATCAACGCGAAATTTCTCGAGAGCGAAGTCGCCCAGCAGCGCTTCCTTCGCGAGGCCCGGGCCGCGGCCCAATTGCGGCACCCGAATGTCGCTTCCGTGTTTCATCTTGGAACGAATCGGGACGCGTTTTTCTACGCGATGGAGTTCGTCGATGGCGAGACGGTCGAGTCGTTCATCAAACGCCAGGGGCCGATCGATCCGCTGATCGCGTTGCGCATCACCCTGCAGGTGGCGCGCGCCCTGGCGGCGGCGGAGAAGCATCATCTTGTCCATCGCGACATCAAGCCCGCCAACCTCATGCTGGTGAAGGAGGACGACGATTTTCTCGTCAAGGTGATCGATTTCGGCCTCGCCAAATCGATCAAGCACGAGGAGAACGACGACCTCGCCACCCTGTCGATGGGTGGGTTTGTTGGGACGGCGCATTTCGCCAGCCCGGAGCAGCTCGAGGAACGGGAGATCGATGTTCGCTCCGATATCTACTCGTTAGGCGTGACCCTTTGGTACATGCTCGTCGGAGAGGCGCCCTTTGGCGGTTCGCTTGCCCAGGTCATGAGCCAGCACCTGCACAAGCCGCCGCCGCTGGAGAAGCTGCAAGGTTTTCCAGCGAGTGTCCGCACTCTCGTTGGCAGAATGATCGAGAAGGATCCGGCGCAGCGGCCGCAAACCCCGGCGGAGTTGCGGATCGAGCTGGAGAAATGCCTCGCGGAACTGCAGGCCGCGCCCAGAACCGACGCGCAGGATTTCCCGACGATGGTGGAAGCGACCCCGCCGCCGTTGCCGGTGGAGACACCCGCCGCCGTCCCAGCCAAATCCTCGCGCGGGCTGGTCTGGGCGATCGCAGTCGTTCTCCTTCTCGCCGGAGGTTTGTTCGCATTCTGGAAAATGCGCCCCGCCGCAAAACAACCCGTTGCGCTCCCGCCCGCGACCGCCGCGCCCTCGGTCGCCGCCACCGCGACCCCGGCCATCGCGCAGGCGAGCCCGGCTCCTCCCAGCCCCAGCCCGTCGTTAGGCCCATCGCCGGAGCTGACGCGGGAAGCGATCGACCAGGCGGAGAAATACGAGGCGGCGGGCGATTGGCCGGGCGCGGTTACGGCCTATGTGCAGTTGCAAAAAAAATTCCCCCAGAGCGAGGTGGGACGGATCCGCCTCGAGTTGCTTTTGAGCAAGTTGCAGTCGGAAAAAGGGGCCTTGCGGGAGGAGGATTTTGACGGCCTGCGCGGACCCTTGACCGAGGCGGCGAAGCTCGACGTCGTGAGCGCGATGGAAGTGCTGGGCGACTTCCTGCGGCGGCGTGATCCGAGAGCCTCCTTCGGCTGGCTCTGCGCGGCGGCGGCGCGCGGTCGCGCCCACGCCATGGCGGAAGTCGGGCTGCGTTATTCCAACGGCACCGGGGTGCCGGCCGATTTCGTCAAGGCTGCGCAATGGTTCGAGCAGGCGCTGGAAGCCGGCGACGTGAGCGCGGGCACCTTGCTGGCGGAGTGTTATCTCTATGGTAAGGGCGTGAACAAAAACGAAACGAAAGCCATCGGCCTTCTCCAGGATGCGGCCGCCGCGCACGACCCGCGGGCGATGGATCAGCTCGGCACCTGTTATCACAAAGGCATCGGCGTCGCAGCCGACGATCGCGAGGCCTTTCGCTATTACGCCGCGGCCGCGAAGCTGGGCAACCTCGATTCGAAAGGAAATCTCGGGGTCCTGTACCTGACGAGCGACGAGACCGACTTGGGCAAAAACAAAACCGCCGGGACGGCAAAAGCGGTCGAACTTTTCCGCGATGGAGCGAAACAGGGCAACGCCTTTTGCATGTTTCTCTATGCGCGTTGCTTTGAGCTTGGCACCGGCGTCGAGACGAGCCTGAGCGAAGCGACCAATTGGTATCGGCGGGCGGCGGAGGCGGGCAACCACGCGGCCCAGGATTGGTGCAAGCAGCATAACGTCACCTTCAACGAAGACTAGCGGGATCGCTCGAACAATCCTGCTGGCGCGCGGGACAAATAAAATCTTGTCACGCGCAAAAGCGCGCCCTAAGACTCGTCGTCACATGAAAATTCCGATGCTGAGAACTTCCTCGATTTTGGCGGCCATCTCGATTCTGGGGACTGGCTGCGCAGACATGACCCCGTTGCAGAATGCCGGTGTTTTCGGCGCGGCCGGCGGAGCCGCGGCGGGCGGAATCGCCCGAGCTTCAGGCGCGAGTGTCGGCGAATCGGTCGCGATCGGCGCCGCGACCGGCGCGGTCGTGGCGGCCGTCACCTACATCATCGCCAAGCACGAGGCGACCGAGCGCCAGCATCGGATCGCGGAAGAGCGCGCGCAGCGCGCCTACGCCCGGATGACAGCGGAGCGGAAAGCGAAAATGAAAGCGCAGAAAACGCGCTACATCGCGGTCGACACGGAGAAAAACGAGCAGACCTCGGCGGAAGCGAAGAAGAGCGTGATGATCTGGGACACGCAATCGGAACAGGTGGTGGGGAACAATGTCTACGACGTGAAGAGCCCGCCGCCGGTCGGCTCGACCGCCAAGTTCGATACCTACTCCGCCGAGTACGTTGGCTCGGGGAGCTAGGGGCTTCGTTAGGCGCTTCTGTCGATCCTTCGCTCTGCGAAGCATGGGTCTGAGGGTGGCTCGGTCTTGAGCTTAGACTGCATTTCTACCGCAGACTTGCGTTTCGCAGAGTAAAACGTCCACGAGCTCACGACTGAAATGGCCGCCCTCGTCTAACGTGAAGCGCAGGTCGAATCCGCTAGGTCCGTCGCCGCGCTCCGCCGGCTCGGGATGACACCTTTTTCAGTTCCCGCCGCCAAAGAAGCGTTTGAACGAGCGAAAGATGCTGCGCGGAACTTCCTTGACCTTTTCCTGGAACTGCTCGACCCGCCGCCCGAGCAGCGTGGGATTTCCCCCGTGCACCTTGCAGATTCCACGCGGAATTTTGTCCACCGGCAGATCAATCTCGTAAGCGGTCCCGGCTGCGACGCAGCCACTGGTCGCGATCGCGTTGGAGATCGAGCAGACGGTCGCCTCCTGCATGGCGACGGGAGAATTGAGCCGCTCCGCCGGATAACGTTCGGCCGCTTTCATCATCACCTGGGTCCAGACCGGCAGCGCGAGAGCGGAGCCGTAGCCGTGCGGGATGATCGTGGTCGGCTGGTCGAATCCAACCCAGACGCCGCAGGTCATCGAATTGGTGAAGCCGACAAACCAGGCGTCTTTAAAATCATTCGTCGTCCCGGTCTTGCCCGCCGCCGGAAGTTTGAAGCCTAACGATCGGGCGCTGGCTGCGGTTCCTTCCGTCATCACCGCCTGCATCAACTGGGTTGTCATCCAGGTCGCCCCCGGATCGAGCACCGGCAGAGTGACGTGAGCGGCGCGGTAAATCGGTTTGTGTTCCGGATTGTCGATGCGTTCGATGATGTAGGATTGTTTGCGAATGCCGGCGTTGGGAAAAACGGTGTAGGCCGAGGTCAAATCTTTCAGGTCGGTCTCGAAGGAACCGATGTAAATCGCGGCCCCGCGCGGAATCTCTTCGCCGAGCCCGAGCGTGGTGGCGATTTTTTGGGTGTCGTCGAGTCCGGCAAACTCGCCCACCCGCACGCTCATGGTGTTGCGGGAATGAATCAGCCCGTAGGAGACCGGCCGGATGCCGCCATAGCGCCCATCGGAATTGGCCGGCGACCAATTGCCCGCGCCCTGCACCTCGCCCGGCTGGAGCGGCCCATCGCTCACCGCCGCGCCGGGCAGGAGCCCGTGGGTGAAGGCGAGCGTGTAGACAAACGGCTTGAAAGCCGAACCAATCTGACGATCGGCCGGCGCGAGCGCGCGGTTGAATTTGCTCTGCGCATAATCGCGTCCGCCGACCAGCGCGCGGATGCCGCCGCTCGCGTTGTCGATTGCGACCAGCGCGCCTTCGAGATAGGGCATGGCGTTGTCCTCGCCATCGGCCGGAGCGCGATATTGCGATTTGAGCGGGTGCTTGAATCCCGGTTGGCGCTCGATCTTTGCCAACTGTTTTTCGATCGCGTCGGTCGCGGCTTTTTGCACCACCGGATCGAGCGTGGTGTAAATGAAGAGGCCGCCGTTATCGATCTGGTCCGGCGTGAGGAGGAGATTGAGATCCCGCTGCACCGCGTCCATGGCGTAGTTCTCCTGGATCAAAGTCAGGCGGCGCCGGTGCGAGTTGATCTTCTCGTGCTCGGCCTTTTGCGCCTGTGCCTTGGTGATTTGTTTCAATTCCACCATCCGATCGAGCACCATGTCGCGCTGGACCGCGGCGCCTTCCGGATTCTTGAGCGGTGAAAAACGATTCGGGCTCCGAATCAAACCCGCGAGCAGAGCCGACTCCGAAAGATCAAGTTTGGCCGCGCTTTTCCCGAAGTAGGACTGCGACGCCGTCTCGACTCCGTAACAGCCGGAGCCGAAATAAATCCGGTTCACATAAAGTTCGAGGATCTGGTCTTTGCTCAGCTCACGCTCGATGCGCAGGGCGACCATCGCTTCGAGGAGCTTCCGGCTGAGAGTGCGGCCGCCTAACGGGAGACTGTTGCGCGCGAGCTGCTGGGTGATGCTGCTCGCGCCTTCCTTGGCCGAGCGGCTCATGGCGTCGCGATAGAGTGCGCGCAGCACGCCGCGCCAATCGATCCCGCCGTGCTCGTAAAAGCGCGTGTCTTCGCGGGCGAGGAGCGCCTGAATGAAGACGGGCGAGACCTGCTTGAGCGATACCTTCAGGCGATTCGCGCCCGCCAGCCGGCTGTAGATTTTGCCGTCGACGTCGAAGACGGTGTTGCGCTCCGGCATCATGCCGAGGCGTTTCAGGTCGAAGGTCTGGGCCCAGACGGAGTAGAAGGAAAGGATCGCGACGAGCGCGGCAATCGGGAGGGCGACCAGGAAAAGCGCGAAGAACCAGCGCCAGCCGTGGCGTTTGCGCTTTTTGTTAGGCAGACCCGATTTTTTCCGGGCGGCGGTGCGCGCGAAAAGTTTCATCGATGGAGCGCTAAAGCGAGGAAGCGTTGAAGCGGCCTAATTGCTGCGTCGCTCTGCCGCTGCAACCCTTCAACGTTTCAACCCTTCAACGCTTCCACCGTTCCCGACGGGCTCAGAACTTGAGCTTAACGGGTTCGCCATGCTGCTCGTTGGCGCAGGGAGCATTGATCGGGACCCCCACCTCGGCGGCGTTAGGCCGGACCAGTTGGCGCTCGATCAGGTAGCGCTCCACTTCTTCGCCGCTCACGTCAGCCAGCATTTCGCCGTTCACTTCCACGCAGGGCGAGAGGGGTTGGCCGCTTTTGCTTTCCATTTCCCAGCGGAACGCCGGGTTCTGGATGATGTCCTTTTCCGTGTAGGGAAGGTCGTATTTCGCGAGCACGGCGCGGACCCCGCCGCTCCAGCCGCAATGGGTTTTGAGATAGGCGGTGATTTGTGGCTTTTCCATTTGCCGAAGGTAACATCGACCGCGATTTCGGCCACCGATTTTCCCGTGGGGCGAGTTTGCAACTTGCCGCTTCTGTTCGTTACACAGCGGTCTACGACCGCCGAGCGCCGCTACAGTTGCTCAATCCGGCACCCGCGCGCACGGAGGAGCGCGAGCAGACCGTTCGGCCCGCCGAAATGCCCCGCACCCACGACCACGAAATAGATGCGGCCGCTCTGCAGATCGCGCTCGATTTTTGGAATCCAATTCCGGTTGCGCGCGTCGATGACCCGTTCCCCGAGCGCCGGGAAATCGGCCATTTCCTGCCGCGACTCGCGCGCGATCGTCTCGACGTCGCCATGCCGCCAGGCGGTCATCACCTTGTTCATCGCGTTCCCGCCGTTCTCTTGCGGGATGAAGGTGAGAAGAAGCATCGCCTCGCTTTGCCGATCGGTCAGGCCAGAGAAAACCTCGATCCCTTCCCGCGCCGATTCCAAACCCGAGACCGGTTTGTGATTGGCCTGGGCGCGCCGTTCCAGATATCCCTCCACGCCCAGATCCGGCGAGAGACCATGCAGTTGCGGGGCCTGCAAAAGGAGCGCCAAGGCCCACGGCTTTAAGCGAGAAAATTGCTCCTCCGGGAAATGCACGAGGTCAAAGAAGCGCCGCAGATAAGCATAGGTGCGCGGGTCGACATGATTGCGCAGGCTGTCGCCTTTGCCATAGCGGCCGGCTTTGACAAAATCTTTCTCGGCCTCCAGCAGCGCCTTGGAATCGGCTTCGAAAACGAGTCGATCGCAGGCCTCGAAAGCGCGATTGTAGGTGGCGGGGAGTGGATAATCGGTGCTGCGCAGCGCGTGGACCGAACCGCCCAGGTAAAGCGTTCCGCCGCGCGGACCGGTCACTTTCCAGACACAGGCCGGCCCGGCGTGGGCGACGACGACAGAGAAGTAAAAGCCGACCGCGAGGAGAAGAGATCTTCTGGAGAACATGGCGACGCTTTAGCAGGGGCCGCGCCCCAATTCAACGCCGCAAATTGTCTTGGCATTGGCCAATCCTTTGCTATCAACACCCCACTGTGAATCCCCGCGCCTCCCACCGCTGCCGCCTCCGCCTAACGATTGTTGCTCTGCTCGTCCAGCTGGCCCACGCGCAGGCCCAGGAACCGTCGATCGATAACCTGCTCAAGAAATTGCCGCCGCCGGAAAAGCTGGTCAACACACCGATCCAGCGCGCGCTCAACGTCGAGGATCCTGCGCTCAAGGATCCGTTAGGCAACGAGGTTGTCGCCGCCCTCCGCAAGCAGGATTTTCACCGGGCGAATGGGCTGATCGAGAAGCTCGCGCAACGTTATCCGCAGAGCGCGGCCGTCAGCAGCATCGAGGCCGCGATCAAAGTGCGGCTGCGCGATTACCCGGGCGCAGAAAAGGCGGCGCAGCACGCCCTTGCGATCGATCCAAAATACGCCCTCGCCCATTTCCTCCTCGGCAACCTAGAAGCGGAGCAGGGACGCTTTAGCCGGGCGCTCCCGCATTTTCAGAAAGCGGCCGACCTGGAATCGAAAACACCGGTTGCGTGGATCTACCTGAGCGCCTGCGAAGAAAAGGTCGGACATAAACGGGCGGCCCTCGATGCTGCCCGGCGAGCGACCACCGTCGCGCCGGCCTTTCTTCCGGCCTGGTTGTCGTTAGTCCGGGCGGAGAAGGCTTCCGGCCACACCCTTGAGTGTCTCCATGCCCTGACCCGCGCCGCCGATCTCTCGCCCGATAACGCCTCCATGCTGGCCGCGGTCGGATACGCCTACATCAACCTGAACCGAATCCCGGAAGCGGTTGGCCCCTTGCAACGCGCGGCGCGTTTTTCGCCTAACGACTTCCTGGTCCAGGCCCAGCTCGGCTTTTGTCTCACCATGACGGGACAGATCGAGGCCGGGATCGAACACCTGCGTAAGAGCGCGAAATTGAATCCGAATTACGCGCCGGCCTGGGAACACCTCGGGCTGACTTACGAGAAGCAGGGGCGGCATCGCGACGCCGTGACCGCCTTCGAACGCGCGGTCAAAATCGTGCCGATGTACAAGCTGGCCTGGGAACACCTCGCCTTGGAATACCGTCTCGTCGGCCATACCGCGGCGTCGCAACAGGCTGCCTACATGGCCGCGCATATCACAAACGCTCCGCCCAGCGCGGCGAAGGCTAAGCCGCAACGCCGCGCCCACGACTTTTACCCTAGTCGTCTTCCACCCGGAAGAGGGGGCTGAGAATAGCGTCGCGGATCGATTCCGCGCTGGTCAGGAGCATGGTAACCCGATCGATGTTCAACCCAAAACCGCCGGCGGGGGGCACCCCGTGCTCGAGGGCGAGGAGAAAATCTTCATCCAGCTTCTGAGTTTCTTCGCCGCTGCTCGGAGGAGGCGCTGGCGTTCGTGACAGCGACGCCGCGACAGAGCGTGCCCACCAATTTTGATTCAATCTCACTTCCCACAATGAGGCCGGCGGCCCAGAGCAATTCCCAAAGCGGCAAGGTATAACGCGGGATCAGCTCGCCAATCAATGCAGTGATAAAAACCATCGCCACACCAATGGCAACCAGCAAGGTACCGTAAATCAACCGGCAAGGATCAACCGCGCTAGCCAGACTAACGATAAGGAGAACGATGGCTTCGATTGCAAAAGCAGCCAACGCAACATTTAATGAAACATCCTTGCCCAAACGGAAGTATGCGAATCGCTTCGGCAGCGCCTGCAATTCGGCAGCGGTGTGCATCTGGAAAGTGCTTAGCGACGCGACTTTCGGCATCGACTCTTTATGATCGAAGTAGTAGGTCGTGGTGCGGAAGAGGAAGGCGGTCACCAGACTTAGCGGCATCCGAAACATCGTAGCGAAATCGTGTTCCGCCGCTCGCCAGAGGCTGGGTGGCGGTGGGGAAAGGAAAGCGACGGCGGCGCGATTCAGCGCTTCGTACGCACGCTCTGCTTTAACTTTCTTCCCATGGCTGGAGAGCGCCTGACGCAGCCGCCTTACGACCGCCGCAGGCGGGAGCCGGGAGGATCGAGGAAACGATTGCCTAACGATAGCGATAACCTGACGCGCATCGCTCGAACCAATACGCGCTTCGACTTGATCGAGGAGCGCAGTTCGTTGCGGTTCCGAAACATTCTGCAGAAAGGGCAGGCGCCAGAGAAAGGTGAAGCCGAACCGCGAATAGTATTTCAAGTCGGCTGTGCGACAGACTACGTCCGCACCGACCCGCGCGCCCGCGAGGCAGCCAATCCCGACCGCGAGCGCGATTGCGGCCAGTCGGAGGATTCTCCGCGACCGTCGGGCGGCCGCGACCAAGGCGTAGCTGAGCGGCAAGAGGAGGATCAAAATGAGGTTCGCGTGGCGAGTGAAGACGGCGGCGAAAAGGGCGAGGCTGAACAGGATCCAAGGTCGAGCCGTCGGCTCACCGGGGTGATTCAACAACCGCAGGCCGGTCGAGACTACGAGCAACAGGCAGATCAGGCTCAAACTTTCTGAACCGACGCACTGGGCAAAGGTGTAGAAGAGCGAATTGCCAGCGAAGAGAATCGCGAAAAGCAGCCGCAACCACCAGCTACGGGTTGCCTCCAAGACGAGAAGGAGCGCGGCGCCAGCCATACCCAAGTGCTGCCCGAGGATTAGCAGAAAGATTCCGCTGTCGGTCAGTCGCGGATGCTGAAAAAAACCTTCTTTGACTGGCGCAACACTCTTCGTTAAGCGATCGACCTGATAGCCGACGAAGAGGGGTAGACGCACGACCAGGCCATAGAGCGGGCCATTTCCCCAGGCTGTCGATTTACCAGGTGGAAGCGCGACCTGATGGTAGGCGTCGAGGTCGCGCCAGAGGGGAGGAACCGTCTCCAGCATCCAAACAGAGGGCGCGAGGAGAACGGCACCGAGGAGGAAGACGCGAAGCATCGGGTGCCCAGTTCGCGCTTTTCTCTCTGCGGCAGCGGGCCTTCTTTCCACTCAGTCTTTCTTCGGCCGGAGCAGCGGAAAGAGGATGACGTCGCGGATCGATTCGGCGCCGGTCAGGAGCATGGTCATGCGATCGATGCCCAACCCAAAACCGCCGGCGGGGGGCATCCCGTACTCGAGGGCGAGGAGAAAATCTTCATCGAGCTTTTGCGTCTCTTCGCCCGCCTGCTCGAGGAGGCGCTGGCGCTGCACGAAAGGATCGTTCAGTTCGGTGTAACCGGGTGCGATTTCCTGGCCGTTGATGATCAGCTCGAAGACATCGACGACCGAATCGTCCTCCGCGTTTTGCTTCGCCAGCGGCACCAACTCCTTTGGGCAATGGGTGACAAAAACCGGGTCGAAGGTTTTTTCCTCGACCAGCTTTTCAAAAACATGCTGCGTCACTTCGAAATCCGCCATTTGCGGCTGGATCTCGACCCCGAGTTCGCGCGCTTTGTTCCGCCGCTCCTCGCTCGTTAGGCTAAACCAGTCCGCCCCGGCCGCTTCACACACCAGATCGCGATAGCGCGCCCGACGCCATGGGCGAGTCAGATCAAGAGTGCGGATGACGTTGCCCTCGGAGTCGCGGTGCTCGACCTGCAACGAGCCCGCCACGCCCTGCGCGAGGTGACAGATCAACTCCTCGACTAGCTCCGCGATCCTCTCGAAGTCGCCGTAGGCCCAGTAGCCTTCGAGCATCGTGAACTCCGGGTTGTGCCGGCGCGAGATTCCTTCGTTTCGGAAGTTGCGGTTCAATTCGAAAACCTTGTTGAACCCGCCCACGAGCAGCCGCTTGAGATAAAGCTCCGGCGCGATGCGCAGATAAAGATCGATCCCGAGCGCCTTGTGATGAGTGCGAAACGGTTCCGCCGCCGCGCCCCCGGCGACCGTTTGCAACATTGGCGTTTCCACTTCCAAAAATCCGCGCGCCTGCATGAATTCGCGCGTGCCGCGCAGGATGGCCATGCGCTTCAGGAAAATTTCGCGCGAACGCTCGTTCGTGACGAGGTCGAGGTAACGCTGCCGGTAGCGGGCCTCGACATCGGTCAGGCCATGCCATTTTTCCGGGAGCGGCCGCAAGGTTTTCGCGAGCACTTCAAACTTGTGAACCTTCAGCGTCGGCTCCCCGGTTTTGGTGACGAAACAGCTTCCTTCGACCCCAATGAAATCGCCGAGATCGAGCAGCCCGAAAATTTCCATCGCTTCCGGCCCGAGTTCTTTCGCCTGCACATAAATTTGGATGCGTCCGCTCGCATCGCGCAGATCGAGGAAATGGCTCCTGCCCATATCGCGATGAGCCGTGATCCGGCCGGCGGCGCGCAACGTTTCGCCTTCGGCAAATTTCTCGCGGACCTCGGCGATCAAACCGCTCGTCTCAAAACTCTGGCCGAAAGGCGCCACCCCGCGCGCGCGCAAGGCTTCGAGTTTCTGGCGCCGGAGCGCGATTAATTCATTTTCTTCTTCCATCTTGTCGAGCCGGCCGTGCCGTGTCGCAGCAGGCGGAGCGAATGTAACCGGGATTCGAAAGCTGCACAGATTTTCCCACGCAGGAATGGCTACAACCCCACGTCGACCGGAATCGAATGGGCAACCCGGCGGAGATCGTCGAGCAGAATCTCCATGTCGCGCAAGGTGGTGCGGTAATTCAAAACGCAGCCACGGAGGGCGAAGCGGCCCGCAAGAGTGGTGTTCGACAGGTAGGAGCTGCCATCGCCTTGCAGGGCGAGGAGGAGACGTTCGTTCCAGGCATCCACCACTTGCGCCGATGCCTTCCGGAGCAAGGCGGGCAGATGACGAAAGCAGAAGATCGAGAGCCCGACCGGCGCCACCATTTCGAAATCGTCGCTCGCGCGGACGAGCGCTTCAAGATGACGGGCGCAGGCGAGATTCTGTTCGATCGCCTCGCCTAACGAATGGAGCCCGACCCCTTTGAGCAGCATCCAGACTTTGAGCGCCCGAAAGCGGCGGGACAATTCCGGCCCGTAATCCCAGAAGACGAAGGCTTCATCGGTCCCGGCGCCGAGGACGCGGGTGTAATCCGCCTCATGGGCGAAAGCGGCCCGCGCCCGCTCTGGGTCGCGATAAATGATGCAGCCCACGTCCACCGGCAGGTAGAGCCATTTGTGCGGATCGAGCGCGACGGAATCGGCCTGCTCGATCCCGGCGAGAGCGCTCCTGGCCGACGGCCCCAGCATGGCGAAAGCGCCGTAACTGCCATCGACATGCATCCAAAGCCCGTGCCGGTTCGCGATCTCGCGAATCTCCGGCAAGGCATCGATCGCGCCGGTATTCACCGTCCCGGCATTGGCGACGACACAGAAAGGCTCGTTCCCCGCCGCGAGGTCGGCCGCGATTTGAGCGACGAGATCCTCGAGCCGGATTTTGAAATGCTCGTCCACCCGAATCTGGCAGAAGTTTTCCCGGCCGATGCCCAAAAGGTACGCCGCCTTGGCGATGGAATAATGCGTCTCGCTCGAGGCGTAAATGCGCAAACGGCGGCCGGACGACCGGTCTCTCGCCATGCGCGCAGTAGCCAGCGCGCTCAGGTTTGCCATCGACCCGCCGCTCAGGAAAAGGCCGCCCGCCCCGGGATTGAACCCGAGGATTTGCCGGATCCAATCGATCGTTAGGCGTTCGAGCTCGACCGGAGCAGGGGCGGACCGCCAGGCGGTGAGATTGGCGTTTAAAGTAGAGGCGAGCAGGTCGGCGAAAGCGGCCAGCGGCGTGCCAGGCGATTGCACATAACCGAACATGCGCGGATGGCCGTTGTGCCGGCTGAAGGGAATGATGGTCTGGGGAAACACCTGCAGCAGGCTCTCGAAATCGCTCCCTTCGATCGGGAGCGTCGGATCGAGCCGCTCGCGAATTTCGCCCGATGTCATCTCGCGATAAACCTTCCGCTCGCCCAGCTCGGCGAGATAACCGGCCACGAGCTGAAGCGCGGACTCACCCCAGGCGCGGATTTCGTCGGCCGAAGGATCAAGCATCGCGCGCAGTATGCGTTGCCCGGCCAGCCTTGTCAGGTTTTAGCCTGGTCCAGGTGTCAGCTGCCTCGCGGCCGGAGCGAAAATGGCAGCAGGCACGGAGCGCTCCCCCGCCTTCCAGACGGCATAATCGTCCATTGAGCGGAACGCCGGAGCGGATATGGTCGCGCTTCGGAATCATGCAGACGCCGGCAATTTTCCACCGCCCGAAAAGGTTCCTTTGGCTCGTCCCGTTGTTCGCGCTTCCGCTCGCCGCGACGATGGCGCGGGCGGACGACTCGAAATCAATCGAGGGTTTTACGAAGGCAATCATCGAGCTTGGGCCGGGCGTCGATCCGGCGGAAGCCCGCATGATTTCCGAAACCGCCCATCACACCGCGCGCGACCTGCAAAAAAAATGGCGCGTCTTTCCCTTCGCTCTCGTGCAGAACTTTCTCATCCACGTCGGCGCGCGGGACCGCGGTTTTTGTTTCCATTGGGCGCACGGGATCGGAATGGAATTGAAAAAACTTCCGCTCCAGACGCTCGATCTGCACTGGGCGGAGGCCTATGCCAGTACCCACCTCGAACATAACGTCGTCGTGGTGACGGCACGCGGTCAGCCAATCCAGACGGGTTACATCATCGATGGCTGGCGGGCGGCAGGGCGCCTCCTCTGGTGGCCGGTGACCAAGGACGAATATCCCTGGCGGGAAAACCCGGCCTATACCGCCTGGCTGGAAAACACCGGGCCCGACCCATTGGCGGCCTTGAACCGCACTGCGCAGCAGACAACCGCGCCCAAAAAAGCTCGCGGCAAGACGGCCGGCGAACTCTAGCTTGGCGCCGAGGGCTTGTCGGCCGGTACGCGCGATTGGAGGGATGGCGCAGTTCCGTCCGTAGTCCAGTGAAAGAAACTCGGACGACACAGCGGTCGTCCCTACGGTACTCACTCGCCCGGCGCTGGCTCGCTCGAATATTGCGCGGGGTCCTGCCGGAAGAAGCGTTCCATTTCCGCATATAATCGAGGGTGCTGCCGGCGCAGGGCGCGCGGGCGTTCGAAAAACGCTTCCGTCGTGACCGCGAAAAATTCCGCTGGATTACTCGCGCCGTAAGTATCGAGCAGGGTCGGGATTCCCGTTTCATCGGCCGCCCGCAAGGCCGCGAATTCCATCTTCATCACCTCCGACCACGAGAGGCGATCGGCCCGCGACCTGAGCGTCGGGACGCCGTCAGCCGCGAAGTCCTCGAAATCGAGCTGGTGGGCAAATTCGTGCAGGACAAGGTTTTTGCCGTCGGAGGGATCGCGCGCCCCAGATTTGGCCGCATCCCAGGCCAGGACCATCGATCGCATCTGGCGTCCGGTCTCACCCAGCCGGCCCTCCCGGCCGCCTTCCCAGATATGCCCTTCGACGTGCCGCTCCTGCTCGACAACGAAGCCGGAGGGATAAACGAGAATCGTGACCAGGCGCGGATAATAATCGGTTTTGCGATGCAACAGGAGGACACAGGCCTGAGTCGCGATCGTGATGCGAATCTCATCCGTCAGCCGCAAACCGCCACAGCCTTCGAAGCGTTTCTCCTCCAGAAAAACCCGCACGTGCCGGAGCAGTTCGTCCTGGTCCGCCGCGCTCAGCCGGTCGAAAAAAGGTAGATTGCGCGAGATGATGGCGCGCCACGGCTCGGGCACCGGTTGCTGGCGGAGCCGGCGGCGGCGTTGCTCCTTGAAGAATCCCAAAATCAACTCCGCAATTTATGCCGGAGAACAGGCGCGTCTCCAGTCCTTTATCGCGAGTCACGGCTGATCGGTGACGTAGATGGCGATTCCTTCGGCCGCGTTGCGCACAACCGGGGCGGCGCCGCTGGCCGACCCTTCGCCGGCGACTGCACTGTGCCGCCCGGCCGAGATGCCACCGCCGCCTACCCCGATGCCAATCGCTCCGCTAGGACGACCGCCAACCTGGGTGAGAAGCACTCCATTGGCGCCCACTTTGGCCGCTTGTTCTCTGAGACGACGAATTGCATCAGCCTCCCCGGCGGCGCTGCCGTGGTAAAGTCGCGCACCGCTCGTCGCGTCGAGGACGGCAATTTCCTGATAATGCCGCGGCGGAAAACGATAAATCCGCACCGCGGCCGGACTGATGGCGGGCCGAGCCGGCGCGAGCAGGCGCGCTGAGCTTCCAGCGCGACCCGTGAGCAGGCAGGTGACGAGGACGATTAAGAGCGAGCGCATCAATGGTTTTACGGGTTTCGCCAGCGCCATGGTCGCTTAGCATTGGCCGATGCCGGAGCAAGTCGCAATTATTGGCGCGGGCGTTTCGGGATTAACCTGCGGTGTGCTCTTCGCCGAAGCGGGTTGGCGCGTTCGGATCATGGCGGAGCAAATGGGCCAGCGCACAACATCCGCTGTCGCGGCCGCCCTCTGGTTTCCCTACGACGCGGAACCGGCGGAGGCGGTCATCGCCTGGTCGCTCGAAACGTTCGCGGTCCTGCGCACGCTCTGCGCCGTTCCGGGAAGCGGCGTTTCCATGCTCGAATTGCGGCAGTTTGCGCGCAAAGGTGAGGTGGAAATTCCGGCCTGGGCCATCTCGTTAGGCGCGCACCGTTTGGCGCCCGCGCTCGTTCCATCCTGTTTCACGAGCGGATACGCGCTCGAGGTTCCGCTCATGGATACTTTGCGCTATCTCGATTATCTCGCCGCGCGCTTTGGCGCGGCCGGCGGCGAGATGGAAAGCGGAATTCACTTCGACAATCTCGCGCAGGTGAGCCGCGACTTCTCGTTAGTCATCAATTGCACCGGAGTCGGGGCGCGCCTCTTCGTGCCCGATCCGGAAGTGGAACCACATCGCGGACAAATCGTGATCGTCGCTGGAATCACCCAACCCTACGCCGTGGTGTGCGACGATCCTCCGCTGCTCTACGCGATTCCCCGCGGCCACGACTGCGTCTTGGGCGGGACAAACGAGGTAAGCGAAAATTGCAATCCGGATCCGGCCGCGACCCGTGCGATCGTGCGCCGGTGCAGCCGCGCTCTCGAGATCGCGCCCCCACAAATCCTGAGTGAGCGGGTTGGCCTGCGCCCCTTTCGACGCACCGGTGTTTGTCTCTCCGCCGACGAACTGGCGGATGGCCGCCGCGTCATTCACAACTACGGCCACGGCGGCTCCGGTTTCACCCTTTCCTGGGGTTGCGCGCGCGCCGTGTTCGCCTTAGCAAATTATCGACCTACTCAGGGTTCGGAAACCGACTCACGGGCGACTTAACATTTTACCCGGATCGATCCCGCAAGGAATGGCCCCCGGCGCTGCCTGCCTAACGAACGTTAGGCGCTGAAGCCGCCGTCGATCATCAGATTGGCGCCGGTCACATAAGCGGCTTCCGGACTGACGAGGTAAGTGACCATGCCCGCGACTTCGTCAGCCGTCCCGTAGCGTGTTACGGCCATGAACGACCGCATCGTGTCGGCAAAAGCTCGGTGGGCCGGATTCATTTCCGTGTCGATCGGGCCGGGCTGGACGTTGTTGATCGTGATCCCGCGCGGGCCGAGATCGCGCGCCAGGCCTTGTACCAATCCCTGCAGCGCCGATTTCGTCATCGCGTAAACACCGCCACCCGAAAATGGAATTCGTTCTGCGTTTGTGCTCCCGATGTTGATGACGCGCCCGCCTTCCTTCATGTGGCGAACCGCGGCCTGCGTCGCGACAAAGACGGCACGTACATTTACCGCCACCATCCGGTCGAAATCGGCCAGCTGAAAATCATCGAGCGGTGCGATCACCGCCACGCCCGCGTTATTCACGAGGATGTCGAGCCCGCCCAAGACCGACGAGCAGTTGCGCAAGCTGTCCGAGAAAGGAGGTGTGGTCGGCATTTATTTCATGCCCTATCTGCGCACGAGCGGCCAGCAGATGGCGGAAGATGTAATTCGTCACCTCGAGCACGCCCTGAAAATCTGCGGCGAGGATCATGTCGGCATCGGGACCGACGGCACAATTTCGGCGGTAAAGGCGACCCCGATATCGCCAGGCTTTCGCCGGGGAAATGGCGGAACGACGCAAACGCGGAATCGCCGCCCCCGGCGAACGCGCGGACGCCTTTACCTTCGTGCCGAATTTGAATACGCCGCGGCGCTTCGAGACGCTGGCCGGTCTGCTGGGCAAACGCGGACACTCGGACAGTCAGATCGTGAAAATCCTAGGCGGAAATTTCGAGCGCCTCTTTCGCGAAGTCTGGGGCTAACGAGCTGTCGATGGCCGAAAAACCCAAGAATTCGGCAACCCCAGTTTTCGCCGACTCGAACTCCTTCGCCTAATCTGGAGACCTGGCCGGAGACGAACGCGCCAACGGAGTACCCGGGTCAAAAGTCATAAAGACCGTGAAGAGCCTGAATCTGCCACCGTGCCAGCGCCATTGCGCGAGCGCGGCTTTGCCGGCTTCGTCGAGGATGGAATGGCCGGTCAAGAGTCGGACGAAGACGAAGCTGACGGTGCCGTCGAACTTGCAATGGATCTCATAGATGGCGAGCCCGCCCCAGGAATGAAGACGCGCCTCCTTCGGGTAGGCTGGCAAAGGAGCGTTTTCAGGCCGGCCCAGGTTTCTCATTTCGACTGTCACCCGGGGTTCTCTTACCGCGGTAATGGCCATTGCGGGCACAAGCGTGAGAAACAGGAGGGAAACGACGGCAGACACATTCATGGGCGAGCCTTGAGCGACGGCGCGAACGGGAAACGCATCCTTCGCGAATATCAGAAAGCGGGGAGCGGACAAGGTGAAAACATCCAACCTCCAACGCTCTACATTCAATGAAGGAAAGGCGGCGCGACACGCTGCTAAGGAAAGGCGGCGCGACACGCTGCTCTTGTTTGAACGTTCAACGTTGGGCGTTAGACGTTGGACGTTTTCCTCATCCTTTTCATTTGCCATGCTCTTGCCGCCACCGGCATATTGCCCGACTCGCCCGCGGGCGTGATTTATGGCTCTGGATTTACCTGAAACGACCTCCAAAATTGGCGGCCCGCTCGTGAAGCAGTTTTCGATTTTTCTGCCGAACAAGGTGGGCGCGATGCTCGATATCGTGAAGCTCCTCGCGACCCGCAACGCCCACGTCGTCGCGCTCAGCATCGCGGAGCAGACCGACTCGGCGATCGCCCGGATCGTAGTGAGCGATCCGGAGACGGTCGAAAATGTTTTGCACGAGCACGATGTCGCTTTCGGCGTGAGTGAAATGGTGGTGGTGGAATTGCAGGAAGTTGCAACCGAGCTCTCGAAGCTTCTCGCCGCGCTGCTCATGGCGGAAGTGAACATGCATTTCAGTTATCCGCTTCTGACCCGCCCGCATGGCTTGGCCGCGCTCGCCATGCACGTGGACGACACGGAATGTGCCTGTTCCGTGCTCCAAGGTGAAGGGTTCAAGATCCTGAGCCAGGCCGATATCTCGCGCTGAGACCGCGGAAGAGGTGATAACTGGCTTCGTCATTTTTCTTTCTCTCGCAGGGACTGGCGATTGCTGCGCGCGAAGCGAACTCTCGCCCGTCGCAGAGGGAAGCGTCTACAACCGCGACGGCACGCTTCCCGCTTATTGCCGGGCGTAACGACGCCCCGGCCGAGGGTGGCGCATTGACAGTTTCGGCGGCGTTCGTTTAGAGAACGATTCAAAATGAACGCTGTCTCCCTGTCGCGCCTGAGCCGGACCGAAAAGACGTTCAGCGTCTCGGTCGCTCTGCTCGGGGCGGTCGCCGCCGCGCAGATCCTGGCCGCGCTCTACCTCTACACCCGGCAAATGGAAACGGGGCCGATCAGCCCGAAACGCAAGGCGGTCGAAGAGCGCCTCTTCCAGGCGCCCAAAGTCGCTCCCCGGCCTTCCGCTGGGCCGATCAAAGTGCCCGCCGTCGCCGGGGTCCCGCCGGCCACCGTCGAGCGGGTGGAGACGCCGCCCAAATCGGTCCCCGAAACCCTGCTGCGGGTGGCAAAAGGTTTCCGCGAACGGGGCGATACGGCCAACGCCATCGCCAAGCTCCGGCAGGCGACCGCGCTCGACCCGGGCAACGCCGAGATCCTGGCTGAGCTGGCCCTGACCTACGAATCGATGCAGCTCTTCGATCGCTCGAACGAAGTCTGGCGGCGCCTCCAGTCGTTAGGCCCGGCCGCCGGACCGCTTTATGAGTTGGCCGACGTGAAGTTACGCGTCGGAGCTCCGGCGAATGCTGGTGCGCCGGCGGCGAGCGGCGCACCCGGCGCCTCCGCGGAATCCGCCGACATCCCCGAGGGCTCGGCGTTTGGCATCTCGCAAGTGAGCCTGAAGCGCCTGGAAGATCCCGAAGCGCAGACCAAGCTCCTCCTCCGGGTGGGAGTAAAAGTGCGGCCCGGAATCGAGATCGATCACACCAAGGTCAAGATCCAAGTTTTCTTCTACGACATGGTAAACAACAGCCAAGTCGTGCTGACCGATGCGGATGTGAGCTACGAGTGGGTCACGCCGGGGCATAATTGGGCCGATACCGGCAACGAAGTGCTCGATGTCACTTACCTGCGTCCGAAGAGCCCGCCGCCGGGCTCGGTGCCGGCGGCCGAGGTGCCCGATTCGGTTGAGAAAGCAAAGCTCTCGGACCGCAAACCGGAGGAGGCCGCAGAGATGCTGCCGACGAGCGAGAGCGGGCCGCACGAATATCTCGGCTATATCGTGCGGGTATATTACAAGGATCAACTCCAGGCCGTGCGGGCCGATCCGACGCGCCTGCTCAATCTTTTTCCGCCCCCGTTCACGGCCGCGCCGCAGTGATGCAATTGCTCATTGTCCATCATGAACCGGAGATCGGGCAGGCTCGGGTCGCGATGGTGCACGAATAAAGCGGGCACGCGGCCGAGTTCGCGGCTGGAAACACGGACGCCACAGCGGGCGTCCTCCCAGCGTAGTCGAGACCGTGCACCAACTTTTCATCTCCGGCGAGTTGCGGTATTTTACGCGCCAATGATTCGACCTCTGGCTGGCGCCTTGCTTTTTCTGTTCGCGATCACGGCGGAGGGCCAAATTCAGGTCGACCTGAAATTCAAACGTCTCCAGTACATCGCGTTCGAGCCGGTCATCGCCACGGTTACGATCACCAACCTCGCCGGGCGCGCGATCGCGCTGCGCAACAGCGAGGACTTGCCCTGGTACGGCTTCGAAGTGACCGCGAAAGATGGCCGCACCCTCCCCCCGCTTCCGCACCCGCCAGAGCCGCCCCTCGAGATGGCAGCCGGCAGCTCGGTGACCCGCAAGATCAATCTCACTCCGCTTTTCCCGATCACCGATCTCGGCATCTACCACGTGCGGGCAAATGTTTATTTCGCCGACCTGAACAAATTTTTTTACGCCAAGCCAAAGGTGATCGAAGTGACCAACGCGCGCCCCATCTGGCAGCGAACGGTCGGCGACCCCGAGAGCAGCGGCGCCCGCACCTATTCGCTCATGACCAATCGTTTTCCCGACCACACCTCGCTCTACGTGCGGGTGGAAGACAGGGAAAACAGCCTCGTCTACGGCACCTACTCGTTAGGCCGGGTCATCTCCTTCGATGAGCCGCAGGCCGAGATCGATCGCCAGAATCAGCTCCACGTTCTGCAACCCTCCGCCCCGCGCGTCTGGTCCTATTCCGTCGTCGGCCTCGACGGGCGCCTCCTGAAACACGCCAGCTATTCGCAGGCCCGCAGCATGCCCCGGCTGCGGCGCACGCCGGATGGCGCGGTCGAAGTCGTCGGCGGCGTGCTCGATGCGCCCGCCTCGCCCGCCGAGGCTGGCCGCGCCGTCCCGAAGTTATCCGATCGTCCCGCCAATCTTCCGCCGGAAGACTAATCGATCATGGCGGCCTTTTTCCCACACGCCGGGAGGCGCGGTTCAGCCTTCACTTTTTTCGCGCTCCTGTTCGCCCTCCTCCTTGCTCCGCCCCTGCCGGTTTGGGGAGCGGATCGCAAATTTCGCACGGTTGTGATCGATCCCGGCCATGGCGGCTTCGATCGCGGCGGCATTCCCGGCCAGCGCGTGGCGGAGAAAACGATGGCGCTCGATGTCGCCCAACGGCTCGCGAAAACATTGCGCCACGCCGGTTATCGCGTCGTCATGACACGCGACAGCGACGTCTTCGTCTCCCTCGGCCAGCGAGTCCTGATCGCGAACAATTATCACGACGCAATTTTCGTCTGCGTCCATTTCAACTCCGCCACGCGGGTGGGCGCCAACGGGATCGAGACCTATTACTACAGCACCAACAGCGCGTCGCTCGCGGCCAGCGTCCATCGGCATTTGATCGGCGAGACCAGCACCGATAATCGCGGGATCCGGCGTCGTGGCTATTACGTTCTGCGCCGAACCGACATCCCGGCCGTGCTCGTGGAATGCGGTTTTCTCACCAATCCAGACGAGGCCCGGCTCGCTCTGCAAAGCAGCTATCGCCAAAAACTTGCCGACGCCATCGCCGACGGCGTGATGGGCAAGCCCACGCCGCCCAATCGCCCGGTCGTGGCCGGCCTGTCCCGTGTCGTGCCGCCAATTCGTCAGCCCTTCCGGGAAGCGAACACTTATCATGATTTCGTCCGGGCCGAGGCGGAGCGGCGTCCGACTCACCGTCGCTCGCACCATTCGACTCGAAAAAAATCCTCTTCCAGTAAGAAGAAAAAAAGTTCGACCAGCTCGTCGAAGAAGAAGAAGAAAAAGGCTGACTCCGACGAATAATTTGCACTCGCCTATCATCACGCCGGCGCAAATGCGCGCAGCCGAGGAAGCCGCCTTCGCCCGCGGCATTACCGCCGAGGCGTTGATGGAAGAGGCGGGCGCCGGGATCGCCCGCGCGCTCGAGAAATTTTTCCCGCAACCGGGCCGCTGCCTCGTCTTTGCCGGCAAAGGGCATAATGCGGGCGACGCCTTCGTCGCCGCGCGTTGGCTAATCTCATCCGGCTGGGAAATCGAGAGCCGGCTGGTTTACCCCGAGGACGAGCTCAGCGCCCTAACGAAACAGAAACTGAACGAGCTGCGCGAAGCCCAAAGTGGGAGGGGCCTTTGTGCCCCGATCCCTGGGGTGGCTGCAATCGGGGCCCGCAGGCTCCTCCCACATTCCTTCATCCTGCTCGATGGCCTGCTCGGGCTCGGCGCCCATCCGCCGCTGCGCGAACCGATCCGGAGCGCCTGCCGCGAAATCAATTCGTTAGGCGAAAACGGTTGTCAGATCATCGCGATCGATCTCCCGACCGGCCTCGACGCCGATTCCGGCGCAGCCGACGCCGATTGCGTGGTGGCCGATTTCACGATTACGGTCGGCTCGGCCAAGAGCGGCTTGGTCGCCGATCCGGCGCTCGATTTTGTCGGTCGCCTTGAGGTTGTCGTCCTCGACGACCTGCGGAGGGACGAGCTTCCGCTCGTCGAGGGACTGGCAATTCCCGAGTCGCTTCGCCCTCTGCTTCCGCGCCGCAAATTTTCATCCTACAAAAACCAGTTTGGTCGCCTCGGGATCGTGGCCGGCGCGCGCGGCTTTACCGGCGCCGCGCTCATGTGCTCATTAGGCGCGCTCCGCGCCGGGGCCGGCCTGGTCGAGGTTTTTGTCCCGGAGGAGATCTACGATATTGTCGCGGGGGCGGCTCCGCCGGAAGCGATGGTCAAGCCGGTCAAGACCTACCGCGGCCTGCTCCGGGAACCGGTCGACGCCTGGGCGATCGGTCCGGGGCTGGGCAAGGGACGCGCCGCGGAAGTGCTCCGGCTCATGCGCGAGGCGAGACAACCGATGGTGATCGACGCCGACGGGCTCAACCTCCTCGCGGAAAAAATAAACGCGCTAAAAAAAATCCGCGGACCGCGCCTCCTCACGCCGCACCCGGGCGAGATGAAACGCCTTTTCCCTAACGAAAAGAATTCGCGCGCCGAAACCGCCGCGGCCTTCTGCCAGAAATACAGCGTGACCCTGCTTTTGAAAGGCAGCCGCACGATCGTGGCCGAAGCCGGAAAACCGCTGAGCTACAACACGACTGGCAATCCCGGCATGGCAACAGGGGGAATGGGCGACGTGCTGACCGGCGTTTGCGGTGCGCTCCTTGGGGCAAAGCTTTCTCCGTACGACGCCGCGTGTCTCGGCGCCTGGATCTGCGGACGCGCCGCCGAGCTCGCCATCTTCAACGGGAACGCGAGCGAGGAGTCCCTCCTCCCGCGCGATGTGCTCGAGAATCTCGGCGGCGCCTTCAACGAAATACGAAAAGGGTGAGCGCTACCCAGGCATCCGCGGCGCGATGAAAAATATCATCGTCGTCGGCTATCCGAAGAGCGGCTGCACCTGGGCCACCCGCTTGGTGGCGGAGCTGGTCGGCTGTCCGGTGGCCGGTTTTTGGAAATCGGACAAGAAAGAGATCGCGGTCGAAGGCGGAAACCGGGTTTCGGATTTTCGCTGCTACAAATCGCACCATCAACTGGCGGAGCTGGAGGTCTCGCCTAACGACCCCGAGAACTCGCTCCTCTACATCGTGCGCGACCCGCGCGACATCGCGATCTCGGCCGCGAACTATTTCCAGTTCGATCGCTTTCCCAAAGTCGCGGCCCTCTTCAAGAGCGTGCGCCGCGGGGAGAAGCTATACCGCCACACCCTTTATCCGCTGCTCGTCAGGGAAAATTATCGCCTTGAGCGCGTGACAGAGGCCCTTCTCCGGGGCTCGGCTGCGGTCCACAACTGGGTGCGCGTTTCTTGGCGCGAGCATTGGCAGCCCTACGCGGAGGCGGGGGTGCCAATCGTGCGCTACGAAGATCTGCTCGCGCGGCCGGAGCAGGAATGCGGGCGCATCCTGGGCCATCTCGCGCTGGAGCGAACGCCGGACGAGATCGCGGCCGCGGTGAAAAACCAGTCGTTTGCGCGCAAAAAGGAAACGCTCCTGGAAAGCGGCGAGACCGGGCGCGCGAAATTCCTCCGGGTGGGGAAGAGCGGGCAATGGCGGGATAAACTTCCCGTCCATTTGCAGGAACGATTTGCCCGGGCGCTTAACCGGCAACTGGCGGAGTGGGGTTATCCCGCCTGACGACAGGCGCGCATTCAGAACTTAGACGCGTTGATTGCAAGCGCGAGATCCTTCGCCGTCTGCGCGGCTCAGGATGACAAGAGAGCGGACGCTTTCGCTCAGGGCGCGGCCGAAGTCGCCGGCGCGATCAGTTTCTGAAATCGCGGGTTGCTCCGCAGCGGGTCCCATTCCCAGCGATAGCGCAGGTCGTTGAGGGTGATGCTGTAGTCGACGCTGTCGACTGCACCCGGAGTTTTCAGCAACTGCTCGATCAACGGGATCGCCTGATCGATTTCTCCCACCCGGGCATAGATGAGGGCCAGGTAACAGAGCATGATTGCACCGTCGGTCGCGTCGCTTGATTCCGGCTTCAATTCCACCGCGCGACGGCCTTCGCGAATGGCATCGGGCCCTCGACCCATGAAGGCGTAAACCAACCCAAGGTTGGCGTGGCGTTCGGCGGCATCGGCTGCTTCCTGCACCGACTGCTCAAAGCGCGGCGCGGCGAGGCCGAGGTCTCGGTCGGCCGCCGCGCGATCGCCCCGCGCCACCGCGGTGACGCCGGCGAGGAAGGTTTTCGGCTGCAGATCGCCAAGAAGATAGGAGAATTCGGTCCGGGTCGATCGGGCAAGGACCGC
>DATBDG010000218.1:0-3358 GCA_036270055.1 Chthoniobacterales bacterium | reverse complement strand
ACTGCATTTCGACTCACCACTCTGCTCTCACTCTTCGCCCTGACCGGCGTGGCGCTCCTGCCCATGGCGCACGCGGTCAGCCCGCCGCCCGATGGCGGTTACGACAACTTCAACACCGCCGAGGGAACAGACGCGCTTTTGAATCTCAGCACCGGGGCCTATAACACCGCGGTCGGTTACATCGCGCTGCAGAATAATGCTTTTGGCAACTTCAACACCGCGACCGGCGCCTACGCCCTGAGTCTTAATAACTTCGGCAGCGGCAATACCGCCCATGGTTACAATGCGCTCGGGGCGAACACCACCGGCCTCGCCAACACCGCCCAGGGTAAGGACGCGCTCGCGGCCAACACCACCGGTTCGGTCAACACCGCGAGCGGCGACGTCGCGCTCAGCTCCAACACCTTCGGAAGTGCGAACACCGCCAGCGGCGCCAACGCCCTCGCGGGCAACACGACCGGCTCGAGTAACACCGCCGACGGCTACGGCGCCCTTTTCGCCAATGCGACGGGAGGTGCGAATACGGCCAGCGGCTACAACGCACTTCTGAACAACAGCACTGGAAGCAACAACATCGCGCTCGGTTACCTCGCCGGCTCCAACCTCACCACCGGCGACAACAACATCGAAATCGGCAACACCGGCACCACGCGCGAGTCAGCCAAGATTCGGATCGGAACGAGGGGCACGCATAACGACACCTACATCGCGGGGATTTTCGGGGCGACGGTCGCGAGCGGAGCGGCGGTTTTTGTCGATAACAAAGGTCATCTCGGCACCATCACTTCATCAGCCCGCTACAAGGAGGAAATCAAACCGATGGCGAAGGCGAGCGAGGCGATTCTCGGGCTCGAGCCGGTCACTTTCCACTACAAGAAAGAGATCGATCCGCAAAGCGCGCCGCAGTTTGGACTCGTCGCGGAGCAGGTGGCAAGGGTAGACCCCGATCTGGTGGCGCGCGATGAGAACGGCCGGCCCTACACGGTGCGTTACGAAGCGGTCAACGCCATGTTGCTCAACGAATTTCTCAAGCAACATCGCAGGATGGAATCGCTCGAAACAACCGTGGCCGAGCTGAAGTCGGCGCTGCAAAAACAGGCCGCTCAGATGGAGACGGAAAAGGAGACGCGGGTGACATCGAAGCAATGAGCGACAGGTGGAATGAGATCGCCGGGCGCGCAATTTAGACGTCCCGCCTGTCGCGTCGCGGGGCGTCCCGCCTGCTGGACGGCATGGTGGGGGCGAGACGCCCACCAGGACCGCCGTCGCGTCGGCGGAACAAAATAGAGCACCTCTTTCGGCTAGGGATTCGGCGTAGGTTCGGGCGCGCCTTTCCACCAATTGTCGCCGACCGAGCAAAGCGATCTCATCGGGTCGTACCTATGCCACATGAGCACTGAGCCCCAAGCCGACCTCCTCGTCTTGCTTCAACGGAAAGACGGCCATCGCCATTGGCGCTCGCTCGACGACGAGCGGGTTTGTCTGCTGTGTCACCGCCTGTTTACGGGTCGCGATATTCGTGTGATCGAGGGGCAGGACGGCGAGTCGGAAATTCATTGTCCGACCGCGGATTGCAATTCCACGCCGCGCGACTGGTTTTTTCACGGCAGCATTCAGCCATCGCCAGGGCCCTTGGCGCCGGATGTCCCAAGAAAGATTGAGGTCGATTTCGATCTCGGCTGAGTTGCCCGTCAGTTTAACGGTGCCGGCGATCTCTGAATCTTTCGGAGGTTTGCGTCGCTCGCGTTCCCCAGTCAGGGGCCGACGCGGAAGCTGAAACTCCCTTTGCCCGCGTGCATGTCCTGCGCGACCGCCGTCCAGCTTACCTTGTAAATGCCCGGGCCGAGGCCGCCAGCGAGAGACAGGCGAACCAGCGCCGGCTCCTTTTCGTCGGCGCGAAGATCGCGCCGGTCGACTTCTTTCCCCGCCGCGTCCCGAACTTCGACGGTGCTCAAGGCCACCTTGATCGGCTCGCTGAACCAGATTCGAATTTCGTTAGGGGCCTGCTGCAGGACGGCACCGTCCTTCGGCTCGGAACGGAGCAACGAGGAGTGCCCCCAGGCGGGCCCGGCGGAGGCGAGCAGACTAACGATAAGTAAAAAATGGTGTCTCATTTGCCAAGCAAGACGATTGGGCCTTCGGCTTTCGGCACGCCGCCTTTGCGCTCGATGCTGATCGCGAAACCCTTTGCCTGCCGCACCGGCTCAGCCGGCTGGAACAGGACGCTCAAAGGGCCGTCATTCGCCATGTGAAAAACGCCGCCGTTGACCGGATTCTTGTAGCGCGCGTCGATCAGCCAGAGCTGGTAATCGCGCTCCTTGCTGTTGCGCGGCAGCTGTGTCGCTTTCAAAATCCCGCGCTGTTTTTTCTCGTCCCAGACGACGACCGCGCTGGCATTCGGTGCGCTCAGCAATTTTGAGCTGAGCGAAGCAATTTGAATCTCGGAAAGCACATCCCGCTGCTCGAGGCGGCTAATCCGCTTCCGCAGTCGGCCGCGCTCCGCGATGAGATAGGCGCAAGTCAAAGCGAAACAGGCGGCGGCCGCCCAGGGAATCCAATTCATCTGCCGCGGGGAAGCGGTCGTTTTCCGGTGCCGTACCTGGCGGAGGACGCGCTCGCGTAACCCCGGCGGGAGAGGCCGCGGCGGGGCGACGTGCGCCAGGCTGGCCGTGGCGCGGTCGAGTTGATCGACGAGCGCACGCAGCTCGGCATCCGATTGCAGTCGGCCTTGAAAGGCGGCCACCTCGTCCCGTTCGAGCAGACCAAGGGCGTAGAGCGAAGCCTGTTCTTCGAGCCGTTCGTTCACGATGCGACTCCCTCCAGCCCTTCTCGCAGCACGAGCAACGCTCGACGGATGCTCGCCCTGACCGTTCCGAGAGGCGCGCCCAGTCGCTCTGAGATTTCCGTTTGCGTCAAGCCGCCAAAAAAAGCGAGGTCGATTGCTTCGCGCTGCGCGTCGCCCATTTGCGCGAGAGCCGCTCGATTATGGGGCAGGATCGCATCCGCCGGGACTGGTGGCGGAGCGGAGGAAACGATCGTGTTTCCACTCGTGACAGGATCGACCAGACGGGCCTGACGCTGACGCTGACGCGAGCGCTCAATCGCCCTGTGCCGCGCAATCATCACGGCCCAGGTAAAGAGATCGCTCCGATTGGAATCGTAGGTGGCGCTGCGTTTCCACATCTGCACGAGGGATTCCTGCAAGACGTCCTCAGCCTCGGTTTGATCCCGCAGGATGGCGTAAATGATCGAGAAAAGGCCGGGCGCAAAACGATCGTAAAATGCCGCGCAAGCCTCTTCATCGCCCCCCTGCATCTGCCGCACCAGTTCGGTGTCGGCGCGATTCTGCGAAAAACTG
>DATBDG010000217.1:0-3951 GCA_036270055.1 Chthoniobacterales bacterium | reverse complement strand
CCTGCCTGAAAGATTACGGCACAGCGGTCGCTTACTTCGAGCGCGCCCGCCCGCTTCTGCCCAATAGCAGCCGGATTCCAGAATCGCTCGCCTATGTGACCCGCCGCCAGGGTCGGTGGGACGAGAGCGATTCCTATTTCAAAGAGGCCGAGCGTCTCGACCCAAGAAATGTCTATGTCCTCGGGCAGCACGGGCAATCCTGCATCGCCCGGCGGCGCTTTGCCGATGCCCGGCGTTTGTTTGACGAGATCCTGAAGATCACGCCTAACGACATGGATACGCTGGCGGTAAAGGCGGCAATCGCCCAGGCGGAGGGCGACCTGCCGCGCGCGGCCGCGCTCCTCGCTCCGCTCCATCCGCCGGCCGACGATTCCAATGTCTTTTACACTCAGGTTTACCAGGCGATTCTGGAGCGTTGGCCGGCGCCGGTTATCCCGCGGTTGAAGGAATTGCTGGCCAAACCTGATCCGGCCTGGGGCTACTTTACCGGTGAGCTGCGCTTTTGGTTAGGCTGGGCGCAGGATGTGGCCGGCGACCACGCCGCCGCCGAGGAAAGCTGGCGCACCGCGCGGGCCGAACTGGAACCGTTCCTCAAAGAACAGGCCGAGAATTATAATCTGCTCTACGATGTCGCTTTGACCGAGATGGGCCTGGGCGATAAAGCCGCCGCGCTCGCTTTCGCACAGCGGGCGATGGCCGCCATGCCGATCGAACGCGACGCCTTCGACGGGCCCGCCCCGCTCGAGATCCTGGCCCGGGTAACGGCGCAACTGGGCGAGCCCGACCAGGCCATCGCCGCTTTGCAGAAGCTGCTCTCGGTTCCCTACGAGGGTCCGTTGGGTGGAGGTCAGGCGCCGCTCACTCCGGCGCTCCTCCGGCTCGATCCGATGTTCGATCCACTGCGAAGCGATGCGTGTTTTCGGAAACTTTGTGCAGACAGCCAGCCGTGATGAATGCACATTGCTACCACTGCAGCTCGTAGACCAATGCAACGAGCCAGCCGCACCAGGACGGGATCTAGGCGACGGGGCGGGCCGGGCGGCCGGCGCCCATCGGATCTTTTTCCGGCGGCAAATCGCGCAGCTTGGAAACAGGAGATCTTTCCGTCGGTTCCGGCGCACTCTCTTCTTTCCTTTCGCCGCTTTGCTCTTTCGTCTCCGCTTCCATCTTTACGATTTTGGTTGGTCCAGGTTTGCTGGTCAAGGCCGCTCACATTCCCGCCGGGTGGCGCGCGACGTAACCCCGCGTGTCACGCATCTCGGCGTGCCAGCGTGGCCCGATGTTGCCGCCATTTCGGAAATCGGTCGTGTCGAGCCGCAAACCGGCGATGAGGGCAAAGGTGTGCCCGGGCCGGGCATAAATCGTGAACCAGCGTCCGCGCCCGCGTTTTCCGTAGCGCATCAGCTCGCTCGAGCCCAGCGGCACGCCGATCGCGCCGGCGCCGCGCAAGGCGAAAGAAACGGTGCCCGAACAATCGTAACCGCGATCGAAAAACGAGCCGTGCCCGCCGCCCCAGAGATACGGTTTGCGGTGCAAACTGTTCGCCGCCCAGATCGCGGTCTTCACGCTTTGCGGAGCGCACCTCGGGGCGTAGGCGATGCCGTTACGCAGGATGGCACCGCTCCCGGCGACGGTTGGCCCTTGGCCAAATCTTTCCGGTTCCGGCTCCAGTTCGGAATCGAGATCGGCATCCGCGTCCTCGCCGAGATATTCTCCGCCCTCCTCCGTCTCCTCCGGATCCGGCGGGGCGGGCTTTTTCGGCCGCGGCGTCATGTAGGCCATCACTTCTCCGTGGAGAACTTCGGAGTGCCGCGAAGCCATCCGAACCGGCGCGGTCGCGACTGTTGCGAGGGCGCGAGGCGCATTGAGCACGATCGGTTCCGCAACCGCGGACACCGCGGAACGCGCGAGCAGAAAAGGCTGCAGAACGACCTCGACTGGATTGGGCCCATGAGATCGCCGGGTATGCGCGGAGACGGACGCAATCGAAGAAATGAGCAGCAGCACGATCGCTCCTGCCACCGCGCCATGTTGCGCGGTCGATTTGCCCGAACCCAGCGTTTGCACGCCAGATTGAAGAAGCTGGTCGCGCGCCAGTTCGGAAGCTTTTTGCCCGGCGGGCCGACCGTTAGCCGCCACGATCTTCCTATCTTGCTGAAAGGACGGCAGCTCGTTAGCTTGCGCCGTGGGCAACGCCGTTTGCACCGACTACTACCAGACGCCCGAAGAGTACCTCGCCGGTAAGCGCGTCAGCCGGGAAAAAGATAAATACGTGGCCGGGGTGGTTTATTCGATGCCGGACCCCAGCGTCGGCCACGATCGCGTCGCGGGCGCACGGCGCGGGGATGGGAGATGAAATTTCTGACCGGACCGAAGGACGTGATCGTCCTCGACTCCCTTGCCTGCCGGCTGCCGCCTTCGGCGACTTGCGAACGCACCTATCTCCTGCGCGACCTTCCCCAATAGCCACGGCGAAACTCCGAGGAATTGCCGCACTCCGTGCTCCAGACGAAGGCCGACGTGCGACCAACTACCCCACCCTTACAAGCGCCACACGGCTCCCGTGTAATTTCATCGACAGCACAGGAAAGGGAGGCTTTTCTGCAAACCAATTGAAGCTTTCACCGTGGACCTGAAGAAATTTTTTGCCGAGCTGCAGCGGCGCAAGGTCTATCGCGCCGCCGTCGTCTACACCATGACGAGCTGGCTTCTTATCCAAGTCGCGACCCAGGTGTCTCCCTTCTTCGCCATCCCAAACTGGGTCGTTAGGCTGATCATCATGCTGCTCGTGGCCGGCTTCCCGATTGCGGTTGTGCTCGCCTGGGCCTTCGAGTTTACCCCCCACGGCCTGGTGAAAACGGACGAGCTTCCGTCCGGGCGATCCCCTGATTGGCCGGTGGTTCACCGGATCTATACGGCCGTCATCGGAATCCTTGCGATCGCGATAGCGGTCCTGCTCTATCTGCGTTTCTCACCCTCCGGGCGAGCGACGGCCGAGGGCATCCCGGAAAAGAGCATTGCCGTTCTGCCTTTCGAAAATTACAGCGCGGAGAAGGAAAACGCTTTTTTCGCCGACGGTATCCAGGACGATCTCCTGACCAACCTGGCCAAGATCCAAGACCTGACCGTGATCAGCCGCACGAGCGTGATGAAGTATCGGGACGCCGCCAACCGCAACATCAAGGAGATCGGCAACTCGTTAGGCGTGGCCAACATTCTGGAGGGCAGCGTGCGGCGCGAGAAGGATCGGGTGGCCGTCAATGTGCAGCTGATCGATGCGCGGCGCGATCGCCATCTCTGGGCGAATCGCTACGACCGCACGATCCAGGATTCGTTAGGCCTGGAAGGCGAGCTCGCGACCGAGATTGCCGACGCCCTCCGCGCCCGCCTCACCCCCGAGGAAAAAGAGCGGGTGGTGAAAAAGCCGACGCAGAACCCGGAAGCCTACCTTCTCTATCTACGCGCCCTCCCCTACGAGCAGGGCCCCGACACCCTGCTCCAGGATTACCGGAAAGCGGTCGACCTTTACGCCGAGGCGATCAAGCTCGATCCCGACTTCGCCCTCGCCCGAGCTCATCTCGCCTCCACCTGCGCGGAGATCTTTCATTTTTACGAGCCGTTGGATTCCTGGAAAACCCGAGCCCGGGCCGAAGCCGAAGCCGCCCTCCGGCTGCAACCGGACCTGGGCGAAGGGCATTTTGCTCTTGGACAATGCGCCTACTGGTTCGAGGACGATTACGAGCGCGCCCTGACCGAGTTTGCGGTCGCGCAGAAGATTTTGCCTAACGACAGTAACATTGGCGCATATGTTGCGGCCATCCGCCGCCGCCAGGGCCAGTGGGAGGAAGCCCTCGCGACCTACGAGAGGATGGAAAAGCTCGATCCGCAGAATCCCAACGTCATTCGCAATCTCGTCTTCACCAACACTTCGATGCGCCGCTGGCCCCAGGC
>DATBDG010000216.1:0-39488 GCA_036270055.1 Chthoniobacterales bacterium | reverse complement strand
GTTCGGCGCGCCATTCCGCTGCAGGAGCCGCCGGTCGCGCGCGCCATTCCGATCGAGACACCGATGCCGGCGGACGCGCCGACCGAACCAGCCATCCGGCGGGCCTTGCCCGTGCCGGAGGAGACGGAGGTTGCCGCTCCCCCGCCCCAGCCGAACACGCCGCCGGCAGGCGCACCATCCGCAGAAGAGACCGAGTCGCCGGAACAGCGCCAGCTCAACTACGCCAACGCGCTTTTCGGCCGCAAACTTTACGATCTCGCCGTCCCCGAGTACGAGAAATTTCTCGGCCTCTATCCCAATTCGCCCGATCGGGTGACCGCGCTCTTCTATATGGGGGAAGCGTATCGCGTCCTGCAGCGCAGGGCCGCCGCCCGGACCAGTTTCCAAACTGTGGTTGCAGATTTTCCCGATCACGAGCTGGCCGGGCCCGCCGCCTATGGCCTGGCTGAGATCGCCTTCAACGAAAAGGATTACGCTAGCGCGCTCCCTTTATTTCATCGCGCGGCCGCGAAGATGGAATCGTCTGCGCTCGCTCTTTCCGCGCGTTATTTTGAAGGGCGCTGCCTCGAAAACCTCGGACGCAAGGACGAAGCGCGCGACGTTTATCAGCAGGTCATCGCAGTCGGGAATCCGAATCCGTTTCGCGACGATTCGCGCCTCGCCGTCGGCTCGATTTTCCTCGACGCCGGTCGCAAGAGCGAAGCGCTGAAACAATTCGAATCGCTCGCGAACGAGACGAATAAAGCAGCCCTCAAAGCGGAAGCGACCGTCCGCGCCGGGCTCGTCGCGCTCGATCTCGCCCAAACGGAAAAAGGCAAGACCGACAACGAGATGACGGCCAAAGCGACGCTCTTGCTGAAGAAAGGGCGCGCGCTGCCCGAGGCCGCGCGTTGGAGCGGGATCGCGGCCGTCGGTCTGCTCCGGCTCGAATATCAGGCGGGGCAATACTCTCAGGCGGTGGCCGATTATCAAAAAAGCAAAGACCAGGTCCCGGAAGAAGTGCGGCCTGAGATGATGCTGCTCGCCGCCAACAGCCAGCGCCAACTCGGGCACTACAAGGAAGCGCAGGCTCTCTATCGCCAGATCGTACAGAAATATCCCGGGCGCGAGGAAGCGAAGGACGCGCAATACCAGCGCCTGATCGGGCTCTACAACGCCAACGATCCGGCGTTGCGGGAGGAGATTGATCAATTCATCAACGCCAACCCGGACGGCGAACACGCCGATCAGGCGAAGCTCCTCAAGGCGGAGGCCCTCTATAAAGAGAAGGATTTCGCGGCCGCCACGCCCCTTTACGCCGGGCTGCGCGATTCCAAGCTCTCCCAGAAACTGCGCGCCGAAGCGGCCTTCAAACTCGGCTGGTGCTACGGCCAGACGAAGCAGCCGGATAAGGCGATCGAGGCCTTCGCCTATTTCCTCCAAGCCTTTCCCGACAATCCGCAAATCCCGTCCGCCCTCGCCCAGCGCGCGCTGGCTTTTCAGGAAACGAAACAATACGAGCGCGCCCGGAGCGATCTCGAGCAACTCCTCATCAGCTATCCCAAAGCGCGCGAGCGCGAGGCCGCGCTCCAGCAAAAAGCGCTCATCCTCGGGCAACTCGACGACGCCAAAGGAATGACCAATACCTTTCAGCAACTCCTGAAGGAATTTCCCAAAACCACCGCCGCCGCCCAGGCGCGTTACTACGTCGGGAGGGCCGCCTTTGAAGCCAAAGATTACGAAAGCGCGATCGCGGAATTGAACCAGGCCCGCCAGCTCAACCCCGACCAATACGGCGCGCCGGCCGGGCTTCGCATCATGTCCTCCTATTTTTATCTTAAACAGCGCGAGGAACTGGCGAAGGAAGTCGACCGCTATTTCGCGGCTTCGCCTAACGGGCAGGTACCGGCGGAAATTCTCGAATGGCTCGGACTCGAATCCTACAACGCGAAGGATTACACCGCCGCCGCCAAATACCTGACCGCGCTGAGCAAAGCCGCCAACGTCACGAATGTGAAGCCCGAGTTCTGGTTTTATCTCGGCGATGCGGAGATGAAACTGAATCACCCGGCGGAAGCCGAAACCGCTCTGCAGAAATTCGTCCAAAACTCGAGCGACCCGGCCGCGAAAGCGAAGGCGATGCTCGCGCTCGGGGAAGCGAAAATCGGGGCGCACAAACCGGACGACGCGCAAAAGATCGCGGAAGAAATCATGGCCCTGCAGCCGGAAGGCCGGGTCAACGCCCAGGCGCGTTTGCTGGCGGGCGAGGTCGAGATGGAACGCGAGCAATTCGAAAGCGCGGGCAAAGCGTTCATGAGCGTGGCCTTGCTCTACGACGACCCCGAGATCACCCCGCAAGCACTGGCCAAGGCGGCCAAAGCTTACGAGAAAGCAGGCAAGCCTAACGAAGCCGAGCGCGCCCGCACCCAGCTCCGGCAAAAGTATCCCGACTACGCCGGGAGCTGAGCGTTCCCTCTGTTCGCCCTTGAAAGAATGAGACAGGATTTAGAGGATTAATTGGATTGGTTCTGGAACGGCAGAACGCAGTTTTGTTAATCCATTAAATCCTGTTAACCCTGTCCAGCGTCTCCAGTGTCTCGATCGGGAGCGGCCCGAGAAAATCCTCCGGATCGTCGATCTGCAAAACCGGCCGGGCGAGAGAGGCGGCGAGAAAGCTCAGATCCGGCGTGGCAGCGATCCCGGCCTGGGCGGTGAGTTGCAATTGGGCCAGTTGCCTGACAACACGTTCGACATGTTCCCGGCAGTTTTTCCTCGAGGTGAAATGGACCGTGCAAACTCCCGGCATCGTCGTCTCGATCTCCGGCGCCAGCATCGCGGCGTGATGAAGCAATATTTCCCCTGCGATTTTCTCCTGCTCGAGCGCCCGCGATTTGATGATCAAACTTAAACAACGCGCCAGCCCCTGGCTCGGCGTCATGCCTGCGCTTACCCCGGCCTCCGCCGCGCTCGGCGTGAGTTGGAAAATGGTCGCCTTCGCCTGTTCATTCTTGAGCAAGGCAACTGGCTGGGCGCGCAGTTCCGGCACATGCCGGAGTGCGGCCTGCAATTCGAAATCGGGCAGATAAAGCGCGGCAAACATACTACCCCTGTCATCCCGAGGCGGCGCCGCGCGGCGATGAACCTCGCCCATGAAATTTGGGTTCCTCATGACACGAAGCCTTAGATTGCAACTGAGAGGTCTCTCGCCGTCGGGTCGGCCCAGGATGACAAGCGTCTCATTAGCCGACCTGCTCCATTCTCTCTTCTTTCCTCCATTTGTTAGGCTGAGCCCGTCGCCGCCGAACTTTCAGTTCCCCCTGCAAATCCTTCGCTGCCCAATCGAGTTGCGGCAGGGTCCAGCGATTCTCCAAAACCAGTTTCCATTGCGCGCTGCTCACCATGCTCCGCGGGGTGACGACGAGGAAAGCCGTCGGCGCGGATTCGACCAAACGTTGCAGCCGATACCAGTGGCTCGAGGGAATCCGGCGCAATTCGGTTATCGGATTCAGAACGAGATCGAGAATCACGAGGGAAAAATTCCCATCGCGCAAAAGCAGATCCGCGGCCTGCATCGCTTCGGTCGCTTTGGCGCAACGCACCCAGAGGAGGTGCGGCAAGGGCCCGGCGCCGATCGATTGCGGATCGAACGAATCGCGCCCATCGATCAGCGCGACAAAATCACGCTCGGCGGCTGTGCGGGAGAGTAAAGCGGCGACCGCCGAGGCGCTCCCCGCCGTGCCGGACGGACTGCTCAACTCAGTGATCGCGCCCTTCGTTAGGCCACCCTCGAGGGCGGCATCAAGATTGGCCACCCCCGTGGCGAGAGCTTCAGCCGTGGAGGTCCGAACGGTCTCGGGGAATCGCTCGGCCAGAAGTTTACGCAGATCGATGATGCGACTCCTGGCCATGATCAAATAGTGCCATAGAACATATTATGTTCAAAAGCACATGCACAGTTTGCAACCGATGAGTCAACCGTCACCGTAAACTTGGACTCGCCGCGGCTCGTCCCTCCGGAGATGAGCTTCCGTCGTCCAGTTTCAGATCAGACGATGACGCCCGGGTCGCCGCATCATTGAGGCCCTCGCCGCTTACCTGGGCGATTGCTTGCGCACGAGCGACGTCATCACTCCTTGGATCCGCAATTCCCGCGCCGGAATCAGATCGGGAAAACGCGGGTTCTCGGCCCTGAGATAGGGCCGGCCGCGCTCCACCACATAGCGCTTGAGCGTCGTCTCACCGTCGATCAAGGCCGCCACGATATCGCCACTCCTGGCCGTCTGTCGATCTTCCAGAATTACGATATCGCCATCGAGAATGTGCGCCTCGATCATGGAATCGCCGCGCACCCGCAGCGCGAAAGTGCGCGCGCTCCGCGAGGCGTTGAGCGAATCGAGGTCGAGCGCGACGTGGCCCTCGATATTTTGCTCCGCGAGGGTCGCCATGCCCGCCGGGATCTGGCCGTAAATCGGAATATCGACTACCTGGCTATGGGGTGCCGAGGTAACGAGTCCGCGCGCCTTGCGCGCGTGACGCTGGAGGAAACCTTTCCGCTCCAGGGCCGCGATGTATTGCATGACCGAGGTCTGACTCGCGAAGCCGAAATGTTCCTGGATTTCGCGCGTGCTCGGGGTCAGGCCTTTGCTCCGCTGTTCGGCCTGGATGAATTGCAGGACGTTCTTCTGCCCGGGACTGAGCATGTGAACATATTTCCCAACATAACGATCCGCGCAAGCAACAATGTGGGAGGGGCCTTTGGGCCCCGATGGGGGCTGGCGAGCCACAACGGATCGGGGCCCCAAAGGCCCTCCCCACCTTAGGCAGTCGTTGCGAACTGGAACTTTTTCTCCGCCGTTTGCTCAAGCAGGCGTGTCAGATAGGCAATCGCATCGGAGCGCTCCACCATTTGCGCCATCTCGTTAGGCCAATCGATTTCGCCGCGTGGCAATTGCGCCAGTTCCGCTTCATACATCGCGCGCACCTTCTCCTCCAGTTCGTCGAGTCGTTTCTCCAACTTTGCCCCCTCCGGCTGCAACAAGGCGCGCGCTAGCGCGCCCCCGGCGTCCCTCTTCCGCAGCAACCAGCCCTCGATCTCGCGCATGAGCGTCCCGGTATTCCAAAACAATTCCGCCACCCGCGGCGGCACGGGTCGCCCGGCGCTCAGATCGGCCCCCGCCAGCACGAGCAAATGATGGAGGCGCAACTTGGGATTGCTCAAAACCCGGAAGGCTTCGTTCAACTCCGCCTCCGCCGGTCGCTCGCGGACGAGCGCGAAATATTTCTCCTTCAGCTCTTCCGGATCGAGCCAGGGACGCCGCGCTTCGCCGAGGAGCGCGAAGTAATCGGTCATGCCGAGAAGCTTTCGCCGCAGGAACAATGCGCGACCGCGTTCGGGTTCGTAACCTTGAACCCGCCCTTCTGAAGATCGTCGCTGTAATCCAAAACCGAGCCACTAACGAAAAGCGCGCTCTTCGGATCCACCACCACCCGCACGTTGGCGGACTCGACCATGATGTCGCGATTTGCGGGCCCATCGACCAAATCCATTTTGTATTGCAGCCCGGAGCAGCCGCCGCCGATCACCGCCACTCGCAAGGCGCCATGGCCGCGCCCCTGCTTTTGGAGGAGCGAACTGAGCTTGCGCGCGGCGTTCTCCGTCACCTTGACGAGCCGCTCGTTGCCGATTTTGAATTTGATCTCGCCGTTAGGCGCGGGAGCTGCGGACACGACCGAATTTACGCCGCTTCCAGCCAGATCGCCAGTTGTCCGGCCAAGCAGCGCGCGGAACAGACTTCCGGGTAGCGCACTCGTTCCGAGTGCTGGCGACGGTGTTCCACCGTCGCGAACTTTTCCCCAATTCGGCGCGCTCCGAGCCGCTGACACCATCGAAAGCCTGTTTCGGCAGAATGCCGAAACCAGCACTCGGAACGAGTGCCCTACCCGTAGATTGCCTCCACCTCGCTCGCGGGATGCGCACTCTCCCCGAGGCACATCGCGAGGTGGTCGTGCGCGATCTCGGCTACCTCGGCGAGCGTGCTCACGTGCTGGAATTTTTCCCGGAGCTGTTTGCTCGCCGGCATTCCTTTGGAATAGGCCATGAGCCGTCCGCGCATCGAGCGCATGGCGAGATCTTCAATCCCGCATTCTTCGACCGCCAGTTCGCAATGGCGCTGGATCAGCTCCCATTTCTCGGCCGGCGCGGGCGGCGGGAGAATTTCACCGGTCGCGAAATAATGTTTCGTCTGGGAAAAAATCCAGGGCGAGCTCATGGCGGCCCGGCCAATCATGGCGCCGGCAATGCCCGATTCCATTTTGCGTTTCGCGACGTCGGCCGCGCTGAAAAGATCGCCGTTGCCGATAACAGGGATCGAAACCTCCGCCACTACCGCCGCGATGACCTGCCAATCCGCTTCTCCCGCATAGCCCTGCGCCCGGGTTCGCCCGTGGACGGCGAGGGCGGCAATGCCTAACGACTCGAGAAGCTGTGCGACGCTGACGGCGTTGACCGATTTGTCGTCCCAGCCGGTGCGAATTTTCGCCGTCACCGGGAGCGGCGCGACCGCCTGCACGACCGCCTGGGCGACTTTGCCCAACATTGGACAATCTTTCAGGAGCGCGGAGCCGCCGTTCTTCGCCACGACCTTGTTGACCGGGCAGCCAAAATTGAGATCGATGAAATCCGGCTGCACCCAATCGACCACTTGGCGGGCCGCTTCCGCCATGTGCTCGGCGTTGCCGCCGAACAGCTGGACGCCGAGCGGCCGTTCGACCGCGTCGAAATCGAGATAGCCGCGGGTCCGGGCGTTGCGCCGGAAAACGCCTTCGGAGGAAACGAATTCCGTCACGAGGGCATCAGCGCCGCGCTCCTTGCAGAGCTGGCGAAAAATCTTGTCCGAAACCCCGGCCATGGGCGCGAGGTAGAGCGGGAATTGTCCGTTGGAGAACCAAGGCAGCATCGCTCTTCTGTAACGGGGCTCCGGATGTGCCGCAAATGGTGGGGAGGCTTTTATGCTGTGGACGCCTCCGTGTGGGAGGCGCGAGAGTGGTTCGGCCGGCGCGGCCGTGCGCCTGCGTTTCGCACAGCGAAACGTCTACAGGAGCGCGGCGACTTCGGCTTGGACGGCGTCCAGCTCGTTGAGATGCAGTTGCGGATCGGGCACGACGAAAACGTCCCCGGTTTTCACGTGCTCGTAAATTAGAACGCGGCCGCGATCGCGCTCCTCGGTTTGAATTTGCTTGAGGATTTTCTTCCGTTCCAGCATCGCGGCCAGCACGTAGCAGGCATTGGCATTCGTGTTGTCGCCTGCCGCGACCAGCCGGCGAAAAAGTTCCTCCGCGTTTTCCTTGGGCAAAGTCTCGGGCGGCGCGGCCGGTGGCGGCTCAAAACGCGCCCGCCAAAACGAGAACGGTTGGAGGTTTTCGTTCCGCTGCTGCCACGCTTCTTCGCTCAAATCCTGGCGGCGAAAGCCGTCGTCGTCGCGAAAGAGCAGGGTGTAGAAATTTTCCCCTTCCAGAAAAGGCCGACCGGTCACGGCGCATTTCTCAGAGCGATGCTGGATCGACCATTCGTCGCCTAACGGATTCATGTCGCGCGCAAACTACGCCAGAGGACGGCGGGTTTAAAGCTGGGCGCCTCCCGATTGGTCGCGCGCAGCCGGAGCAAATAGAGCCCGATGAAAAAGAAAATCGCGTTCGGCGCCCAGGCGGCGGTAAGGGGCGAGATCCGGTCGCCTTCCCCGAGGGCGAGGAAAAGATGGGTCAGAAAATTCATCGCAAAGACGAGTGCGATTGCGACCGCCACGCTCGCCAGAATGCCGCGGCGAGAAAATCCAATCCCGAGGGGCGCGGCCATGATGGTGACGACGAGGCAGGTCCAGGGTAACGCCCAGCGGTATTGCAGCTGCGTGCGGAACGGTGCGAGGAGGGTTTTCGGAAAGTCGGCGTTGAAACGCAGATACTCCTGCAACTCGGGAATCCCGAGAAATTCCGGACGCACATTGGCACTGCTCAGGCGATAGGGAGTTTCGTTCCAGCCCTTGAGGGTGAGGGAAGGGACGAACCGGTCGCTGGTGATGTTACCGGCTCGACTATAATCGACCACCTTGGCTCCCTGCAGGCGCCACGTGCTCGTCGCCGGCTCGTAAAACGCCTGGGTCGCGATGTAGTTTCGGATGATGTTTTCCTGTGCATCCTGCTGCACGATCTGCACCCCGCTGAACTCGTTCGTCCCGGGCTTGAATCGGGCGATATACCAGGTGCGATGATCGGTTCGATTGCGGAAAACCTGGGCGCTGATGGTGACGTCGCGGGGGCTGCCGCGCATGACGCGCTCGAAGAAGTCTTTCCGCGCGACCTCGGCGTGCGCCGCGAGCGAATAATTCAGGGAGTAGGTCACTCCGGTCGTGAGCAGACCAATGCCAAGGAGCGGGAGGATCAGCCGCGGGACACTGACCCCGGCCGTCAGCATCGAGACGATCTCGTTCGCGCGCGACATTCGGCCTAACGAAAAGAGAAGGGCGAGAAGAAGCGAAACCGGGAGGAGAATAACGAGCACCTGCGGGATCTGGGTCCAATAAAAATGGACGATGAGGTCGAGTGGCGCGCGCTGGTCGAAGATGGTCGAGCTGTTATCGCTAATGTCGAAAATGAGCCAGATGGAGAGGAAGCCGAGGATGCAATAGATATAGGGCTGGAGGAAATTTCGGATGATGTAGCGGTCGAGCAATCTCATTGGGGAAAATTCGAAATTCGAAGCCCGAAATCGGAAACAAACTCGAAAGACAAAATCCGATTGTCCAAACCATTTGCCGGCGACCTCGCCGGATCAGGATTTTGCGCTTTGCTCATTCGGACTTGTTTCGGATTTCGAAGTTTCGGATTTCCCGCGTAAACTTGCGGGAGTGATTGCGCTCAAAGATTCCCTTGGTAACGATTTTGTCGAGCGGGTGCGGGCGATTTTCGGGCCCGATGGCCTCCTCGCCCGGGCGCGCAATTTCGAGTATCGCCCCGAGCAACAGGCGATGGCCGCGGCCGTGGCGGAGAACCTGGAGGAAGAGCGCCATCTCGTGGTCGAGGCCGGCACCGGGGTGGGCAAATCGCTCGCCTACCTCGTGCCGGCGGTGCTTTACGCGATCGAGGAAAAGAAGAAGGCGATCGTCTCCACCCACACGATCAACCTCCAGGAGCAGCTCCTGCACAAGGACATCCCGCTCGTAAAAAAGATTCTCCCGATCGAGTTCGAGGCTGCGCTCATGAAAGGGCGGCAGAATTACATTTGTCCGCGCCGGATGGAGCGCGCCCTGCAAAGCGCGGGCGAGCTTTTCAACCCGACCGAGCAGGCCGATCTCGCCCGCCTGGCCGACTGGGCGCGGACCACGACCGACGGCACCCTGAGTGATCTACCGATCGCGCCCGACCCAAAAGTCTGGACCCAGGTTTGCAGCGAAGCGCACATCTGCACCGCGAAAACCTGCGGGCAAAATCCGCGCTGTTTTTTCCAGCAGGCGCGCCGCCGTTTGCTGGCGGCGGATGTCGTTGTGATCAATCACACCCTGCTCTTCATGCTCCTGGGCAGCCCGGAAGAACAGGCGGAGCGCGAGGAAGGTTATCTTTTCCCTAACGACTTCATCATTTTCGATGAAGCACACACCATCGAGCAGGTGGCCTCGCGCCAGATCGGGATCGGAATTTCGCAGTACGGTCTGCGCTCGACCATCCAGCGCCTCTATAACGCCCGCTCCAAGAAAGGGCTCTTCACCGTCACGCGCGACGCCGCCGGCGTGACCCTGGCGGCGTCGTTAGTCGAGGAGGCGGACCGCTTCTTCGACGCGATCGATGAACGGGCCAACTTCAAGAAAGGCCGCGAGTATCGGGTGCGCGAGGCCGATTTCGTCGCCGACCAGATCACGGTTCGGCTGAGCGCGCTGCAGGCCCGGATCGGCGAAGTGGTGCGCAAGACCGAAGACGAATTTCTCAAGGCCGAACTGCAGGAACTCGGGCGCCGCATCTCCGCGGCCCGGGAAGGCATTTCCATCTTCCTGCAACAGAGCGAAAAGGAATGGGTTTATTGGATCGAGCGCACCGGCAAAGCGGCACAAAACATTTCCCTCAACGCCTCCCCGATCGACGTCGCGCCCGTCCTGCGCCGGATGCTCTTTCGCGAGGATTGCACGAGTGTGATGACGAGCGCGACGCTCGCCGTCGGGCGACCCGACCTCGCCTATTTTCGGCGCCGGATCGGGGCGGATGAGGCGGAACCGTTGCAACTCGGGAGCCCGTTCGATTTCCAAAAACAGATGAAACTCTTCGTCGTGCGCAAAATGCCCGATCCGCGCGACGAGGCCTACAGCGCCGCGCTCGCGCGATGGATCGCGCGGTTTGTCGCCGAGACCGACGGGCGCGCGTTTGTCCTGTTTACCAGTTATCGTTCGATGCAGCTCCTGGCCGAAGAGATGGAGGAATTTTTCGTTAGGCAAAACATGAATCTACTCGTCCAAGGCAAAGGCGCGCCGCGCAGCCAGCTTCTCGAGCAGTTCAAAAATACCCCGCGCAGTGTGCTTTTCGGGACGGACAGTTTTTGGATGGGCGTGGACGTGCCGGGCGAGGCGCTCTCGAATGTCATCATCACGCGATTGCCCTTCGCGGTGCCCGATCACCCCCTTATCGAAGCCAAGCTTGAGCTCATCCAGGCGCGCGGCGGCGACGCCTTCACCGAATATTCCCTCCCGGAAGCGATCCTGAAATTTCGCCAGGGCGTCGGCCGCCTTATCCGAACGAAGAGCGATACTGGAATCGTCGTCGTCCTCGACAACCGGATCGTCACCAAAACCTACGGCCGGGCCTTTCTCAAAGCCTTGCCGGAATGTCCGGTGAAGATCTTATGAGGCGGTCTGGCGGCACCGGCGTCACGAGCTCATAACTTCTCGCAGACCTTCCGCGCACATTCTGATCATCCACTTCGTGCGCCGAGTTACGGCACGAATGGCGCCAGCAATGGGATCTTCTGCCTTCCGTTGCGGCGGTAGATGAGGAAATCGCGGTCCAAGGTCAGGACCACGGAATCAGAGTGCAGCTCCGACATGCGCAGCACGCAAACATCTGCCAGCGTCGCCGGGAGAGTGCGGTATTGGCGCAGCAGCTTGCGGATGGAGGCAATCTCGGTTTCCAAATCGAACCCGCAGAGAAGTTCCCCGCGTTCGATGAGATGCAAAATCCAATCCGGATTGAGGCCGTCCCGCCGCAAAAGAAAGAGCACCTCGGTGACGACCGCTTCGCAAGTCAGCAGCGGATCAGTCAGCGTTTTAAATTCCTCTGCGATCCAGCCATGATTCTGACTGCTGCGGTCGAAGTAGGCAACCAATGGACCGGTATCGACGATTATTTTCGCCATGCGCCGAAGTCTCGAAGGTGCTTCGGGTTGGTCGCCAGATCGCGAAGGCCGCTCGCCCCGATTCCACAGAGATCGCTCGTGCGTTCATAGAAGGAGAGGCGGCGCGATCCTTTTTTCGTCGCCGCCCGGTTGCGCAATGATTCGCGGACCAGAGCCGAGATGCTTTTGCCCGAAAGCCGGGCCTCGGCTTCAACTTGCTTCTTCAGTTCGCGCGGCAACTTGATGGTGAGCGTTGTCATGGACCGATGGTATTACCTTTTGTGCAATTCGCAAGACTGCCGTTACCGGCTCGCGGATGAACCGCCCCCTGCGCCCGGACCTTTTCGCCGGGCCTGGCGGCGGGCGCATCTTGCTTGGCTGAGTTGATTCTTGGACAGGCTCTTTCTTCGGCTATTTTTCGTCCGGTGAAACGCTCGAACGTCCTCCTTTTCGTTGCCGTCACGCTGGTCTTCAGCGCGGGACTGCTCATCGGGCGCTACGGCGTTCCCCACCCTTCCCAGGTAGCGACTGGGCCCGCCCGGCTCGCCGTCGAGTCGTTAGGTGAAGGAGCAGGCGCTCGACTGATAGCTCCTCCCGCCACTATTCCTCCACGCCCTTCCGAACAAACCCGAGGAACCACCGCTCCAGGTCCCGCTTCCATTGCCACGATTATTGCTTCACTCCAGAACGCCATGGCGCATCCGTCCGATCGCCACGGTTATCTGGAGGCAAGCAAATTGATCGATGGGATAGATCCGAAAAATATCCGGGCGGTCATTGCCGAGTTTCAAAAGCTGCCGGAGCAACGGGAAAAATCGATCTACCTCGCGTTGCTCGTCTCGCACTGGGCGGAAAGCGATCCGCAGGCCGCAGTCGCTTATGCGCAGGCGACGGGTTCGGCTTCGGATCGCAAACTCGCGGTCGCCTCAGCCGTCCGTTCCTGGGCGGCGAAGGATGCAAATGCGGCCAAGGCGTGGGTGCTGCTAATGCCAGCGGGCCAGGACCGCGATCGCGCTCTCCAGGCGGTTGTCTCCTCTCTCGCCGAGACCGATCCGGCAGCAGCGCTCGCCATGCTCGAAACCCTGCCCAATTCTGGCAGCAATCGGCAGGGTTTCTACTGGCCGATTTTTTCCCGCTGGGCGAGCAACGATCCTCTCACGGCCGCGGCGCGCGCGACCGCTTTGCCGCAGGGTCCGAGTCACGACAACGCCATCCAGGTCGTCGCTTCTACCTGGGGCGGGCAGGATCCGGAAGCCGCTTTTGCCTGGGCGAATACGCTCCCCGCCGGTCAGGCCCACGATAATGCCCTGCAAAGCATCCTCTCCGCGTGGGGCGGGAAGGATCCGGAACACGCCGCCATCGCCGCCGCCTCCATGCCGCCGGGCCAGATGCGCGACCGCGCCACCGGCAACGTCGCCCGGCAATGGGCCCAGAACGATCCGAACGCCGCGCTTGCCTGGACCCAGCAGCTACCTGCGGGAGAGGGACAACGCCGGGCTTTGCAGAGTGTCCTCTCGACTTGGGCCCAGAGCGAGCCGGTCGCCGCCGCCGATTACGTCGCGACCCTGCCCGCGGGGAAAATGCAGGATGACGCCGCACAATCGATCGCGCGGCAATTGGCCGCCGCCGATGTGCAGGCCGCCCTCGCCTGGGCGGAAAAATTACCGGCCGGCGCCGCCCGCCAAAACGCGCTCAACCCCATCATCTCGCAGTGGAGCGAGAGCGATCCCGGCGCGGCCGCCGCTTTTGCTCTTGGCAACAGCAGCGGCGAAATGCGCCGGAGTTTGCTCCAGAACATTTCGCGGCAATGGGCCCAGAACGATCCGCAGGCCGCGCTCAGCTGGGCGCAGAATTTATCCGACTCGAGCTCGCGCAACGCTGTCCTGCCGAACATCATTTCCGCCGTCGCGGAAAACGATCCGCCCAAAGCCGCGGAGATGACTTCGCGGCTCTCGGGCGAGGCGCAGACGACCGCCGCCGCCAGCGTCGTTTCGCAATGGGCGGCGAACGATCCACAGGCCGCCGGGGCCTGGGCGGCCTCATTCCCAGAGGGAGCCACACGCACGCGCGCCTTCGAAAACCTGATCAATTACTGGAGCAAAACTGATCCAAACGCAGCCGCCAACTGGCTGGCGAATTTATCCGAGGGACCGTCGCGCGATCAGGCGGTGAGTGCGTTTACGAATCATATCACCGGTTCCGATCCGCAGGCTGCTTTGCAATGGGCGGCCACGATCGGCGACGACAACCTGCGGAACAACGAGATCGAATCGACCGCGCGCGCCTGGATGCGGACAGATCCGCGCAACGCCTCGGCCTGGATCGCGAATTCTTCGTTGTCCGATGAGGCGAAGCGGCGGCTGCTCAGCCCAGGCGGGTAATCTTTTGCATCAGCGGTGGGGCGAGACTCGGTTCTTGGAGGGACGACCGCAGGGTCGTCGGTGTTTGATAATTGAGAAACGCGGACGGGACAGGGCCCGTCGCTCCAGCGGGATCCTAACATGTTCTGTTGAACATATTCCCTCGGCAGTTTAATCTTCCCCCATGTCGAAGGCAGATGAGCGCGCCGCAGAAATTTCCCGCCTCATCGCCATCCTCCACAAATGGGGCATTCACACGCTCGGCCAGTTCGCCGCTCTTCCCCAAGATGAGCTGGCCGCTCGGCTCGGACCAGAAGCCGTCCGGCTCTGGGAAAAAGCGCGCGGCAAATCGACCCGGCTTCTCCGACTCGTTAGGCCGCCGGAAATTTTCGCCGAGCAGCTCGAGTTCGAGCACGAAATCGAAACCGCCGAGCCACTCCTCTTTGTCCTGCAACGCTTTCTCGAGCAACTCACCCGACGCCTCGGCACGCTTTATCTCGTCGCTCAGGAGCTGACTCTCCGGCTTAGTTTTGCCAATAAAACTTCCTACCAACACCGTTTTCAGATTCCCGACCCGACCAACTCGGTCGCGCTCCTCTTTCGCCTCCTCCAGACCCACCTGGAAAATTTCCGGACCGAACATCCGATTGTGGCCGTCGCCCTGGAAGCGCAACCGGCCCGGCCGGGGCAGCAGCAGTTTCAATTTTTCGAGACACCGCTGCGGGATCCGGGCCGCTTGCACGAAACGCTTACCCGTCTCACGGGATTGTTAGGCCGGGAACGGGTCGGGCGGCCGGTGCTGGAGGATTCGCATCGGGACGATGCCTTTCGGATGGAGCCATTTGTCTGGGAACTGCCCCCTTCGCCTAACGAACCGTGGCCCATGATCGGTCCGGCCTTGCGCCGTTTCCGCGGAGAATCCTCCCTTCGGATTGAAGAGAAGGTGATTGACCGGCAGGGCCCTTATCTCGCTTCGGGCGATTGGTGGGACGAAAAACGGTGGGAACGGGCGGAATGGGATTTGGAACTGGAGAGTGGCGCCGTTTTCCGCGCCCAGAAACGGGGCGGCCAATGGCAAGTCGCAGGGATCTATGACTAAGCTTGCCGTTGTCGCGGCGGTCTATGACCGCGGAAACATCTTCCTTCTGCCCAATCGTCGGCGGTCACAGACGACGGCTACAATTCTATCTTCCGCGCGTCGGAGTTGATGGAGCGTGGCCATGTCCTACGTCGAGCTTCACGCCAGCAGTGCCTTCAGCTTCCTCCGCGGCGCCTCGTTTCCCGAGCAACTGGCGGAGCGTGCCGCGCACCTCGGCTTGCCCGCGGTTGCCTTGCTCGATCGCAACGGAGTTTACGGCGCGCAGCGATTTTCCGTCGCCTGCCGCGAGCACGGGGTGCGGCCGATCATTGGCGCCGATCTCACGATGGAAGACGGAGTCATCCTTCCGGTGTTGGTCGAAAATCGCACCGGCTACGCCAATCTCTGTTCGCTCCTCACCCAGGCGCATCTGCGAAGCGAGAAAGGAAGCTGTGCCGTGCGCTACGCGGAGCTTCCAGAATTTTCCGAGGGATTGATCGCGCTCTTTTCGGGTGCGGCCGCACGCCAGACTCCGGGGAGCACGGGCTGTCAGTCCGTCGCGTCTGGCAGGTTGGCGGACGCCGCGCGTGCCATGACACTGTGGGCGCGAAGAGGTTTGCGGGAGACTCCCGCAAACTACGGGCTGACAGCCCGTGCTCCCCGGAGTTCGGCAAATCGCGCGCAATTATTGCTCGACGCTTTTGGCCGCGATCGCGTTTACGTCGAGCTGCAACGCCATCTTGTTAGGGGCGAAGAACGCCTCAATCGCCTGCTAATCGATCTGGCGGAACATCATCGCCTCCCCCTTCTCGCGACCAATGGCGTTCGGCACGCCACCCCGCTCGGACGCGAAACACTCGATGTCTTTACCTGCATCGGCGAGCACACCCATCTCGACGCCGCCGGCACTCTCCTGACGCAAAACGCCGAGCGCCATCTCAAGAGCGGGGCGGAAATGAAAGCGCTCTTTTACAATGAGCGCGAGGCCCTAACGAATACCCTTCGTCTCGCGGAGCGCCTCCAGTTTTCGCTCGAAAACATCGGCTATGATTTCCCCGATTATCCGGTGCCGGACGGGCATTCAATGGATTCGTTCCTGCGCACGGTCGTTCTCTTCGGGGCGCAGCAGCGCTACGAATCGATCTCAACCAAGGTGAAACGGCAACTGGAGCTTGAGCTCAACCTCATCATCAAGCTCGGGTTCTCCGGTTATTTTTTGATCGTCTGGGACATCGTCAATTTCTGCCGGGAAAACAACATCATGGTCCAGGGCCGGGGGAGCGCGGCGAACAGCGCGGTCTGTTTTTGTCTCGGGATCACCCCGGTCGATCCAGTGAGCAACAATCTCGTCTTCGAGCGTTTTCTGAGCGAAGGGCGCAAAGGCTGGCCCGACATCGATCTCGACCTCCCGAGCGGCGACCGGCGGGAAAGCGTGATTCAGGAAATCTATCGCCGTTACGGCAAACACGGCGCAGCCATGACCGCGAACGTCATCACTTATCGCGGGCGAAGCGCGGCGCGCGAGATCGGCAAGGCGCTGAACTTCGCGCCGAACATTCTCGACCGTTTCTCCCATCTCTTCGCGAACGGCGATTTCCCGCACACCCTCGATCTCGAGGCGCAGATCGAGCAGGCGGGTTTGCCGAAAGAACATCCGCGCATGCCCGCCTTCGTTAGGCTGTATCAGGCGATCTACGGGTTGCCGCGGCATCTTGGACAGCATTCCGGCGGGATGATTATCTGCCAGGACAAGCTCAGCACTTTCGTCCCGCTCGAGAACGCTTCCATGCCGGGCCGGGTCGTGGCGCAATGGGACAAGGAAGATTGCGAGGATCTCGGGATCGTGAAGGTCGATTTGTTAGGCCTGGGGATGATGGCGGTGATGCAGGACACCTTTGAGCTCTGCCGGGAAAGAGGGCGGCCGCTCGATCTCGCCCATCTCCCGAAAAATGATTCCGCCACTTACGAGATGATGCAAAAGGCGGACACGATCGGGGTCTTCCAGATCGAGAGCCGGGCCCAAATGGCGACCCTGCCGCGGATGAAACCCGAATGTTTTTACGACGTCGTGATCGAGGTCGCGATCATTCGGCCGGGGCCGATCCAGGGAGACATGGTTCATCCCTATTTGAACCGACGCGCCGGCCGCGAGCCGGTGACGTATTTTGACGAGCGCCTTCGGCCGGTCCTGGAACGAACGTTAGGCGTGCCCTTGTTCCAGGAGCAGATGCTCAAGATCGCGATGATCATGGCCGACTTTTCCGGGGCGGAAGCGGAGGAACTGCGGCGCGCGCTCAGTTTCCATCGCTCGGTTGAGCGGATGGAAAAAGTGAGCGTGAAATTGCGTGCCGGGATGGAGAAAAACGGCGTCGCGCCGGACGTGATCGTGAAGATCATCGAGGCGATCAGCTCCTTTGCGCTCTATGGATTTCCCGAGTCGCACGCCATTAGCTTTGCCATTCTCGCCTATGGGAGCGCCTATCTGAAGGTGCATCGGGCGGCGGAGTTTTACGCCAGCCTGCTCAACAATCAGCCGATGGGGTTTTATTCGTCGGCCACGCTCGTGAAAGACGCCCACCGGCATGGGGTGAAGATGCGACCGGTCTGTGTCGCGGAGTCGGAGTGGCGTTGCGCGGTCGAGTCGGATGATGTCGTTAGGCTGGGGTTTTGTGTCGTGAACGGGCTGCGGCAGGAGCATGGGGAAGAGATCGTTGGGGAACGGAAACTGGAGGCGTTTCGTTCTCTGGCAGATTTCAAAGGGCGCGTTTGCCTAACGAAAGAGGAACTACGGACTCTGGCCGAATTGGGCGCGTTGAATTGTTTCGCGCCGCATCGACGGGCCGCGCTCTGGAATGTTGAAGAGACGCTGCATGACGATTTGCTGGGGAGCGCGTACGCCTCGCACGCCGGTCATGGCGCCTCGCCATCACGAACCTTTTCTCCGCCGCGAACCTCCTTAGAAGCTTTTCGGCGAGGCGCCGAAAAGAGCGTGCGGGGCGCACGCCCTCCCCGGCCGGCGACCGGGGACAGCGTTCCCGGCGAGAGCACGACGCCGCTCGCGCCAATGACGCTGCCCGAACGGGTGCAGGCAGATTATGAGGGGATGAATCTCACGACCGGGCCGCATCCAATGAAGTTGTTGCGCGCGCAGTTGCCGGAAATTTGGCGGGCGAACGATCTGGCGCAGGCGCGCCACGGAGCGACGATCCAGATCGCGGGCAACGTGATCTGCCGGCAGCGGCCGGGGACGGCGAAGGGATTTGTCTTCATTAGTCTGGAGGATGAAACGGGGGTCGCGAACGCAATTGTAACGCCGGATTTATTTGAGCGATTACGGCTCGTGATCACGGAAGAGCCGTTCCTCGTGATCGAAGGCGATGTGCAGAAGAGGGACAATGTCGTGCTCGTGAAAGCAAGAAACATTCGGCCGCTCGCACAGGCGCAGGTCGGTGGGAGTGAATCGCACGATTTTCGTTAGGCGCTTTCGGGTTGCTTTCTCTCTTATTGGTGGAGCGAGACTCCGTCGAGCTGGGGAGAGCGCGTCAATTCCAAACCCTCTCCCTCCGGCTCGAGGGAGTCTCGCCCCACCACTCGCCGCACGAGGAAGAAGAACGTCACCGTTAGTGGCAGCCGCAGCCTGGACCGCAACCGCCGCGACCAGCGACGGAACCGACCGAGGGACCAGTGGAGCCGCCCGGAACGTGCACGCCGTAGCCGCCGGAGATGACGCGCCTGACCGCCTCGCCCGTCTCCGGGTCGACCCGGAGCGGTTCGTCTTTCATGCTCTGTTTGACCTCGAAGCGACGCGCCGGCTTCGCCGGATCGGTCGTTTCGTAAACGTAGGTTGGCATAACGATTATTCGGCCGCATGCCGCTTCGGCGCCTCTTTCGGCTCGGCCGGTTTTTCGGTTGGTTGGTCATCGGCCTGCATCCATTCGGTGTGGAAAACACCCGGCTTGTCGACTCGCTCGTAGGTGTGGGCGCCGAAGAAATCGCGCTGCGCCTGGAGGAGATTGGAAGGCAGCCGCGCCTGACGATAGCTGTCGAAATAGCCTAACGACGCGCTGAAAGCCGGGACCGCCACCCCCTCTTGGATGGCGCTCGCAACCGCGATCCGCCAGTTGTGCTGCGTTTTTTGGATGATGTCGGTGAAATAGGAATCGAGGAGCAGATTGTTCAATCCTGGATCGCGTGCGTAGGCTTCGACGATTCGGTTCAGGAATTTCGCCCGAATGATGCAGCCGCCTCGCCAGATGGTCGCGATGTCGCCGAAATTGAGGTTCCAAGTAAACTGCTTGCTGGCTGCGCCGAGCAATTCCATCCCCTGGGCATAAGAGACGATCTTCGAGGCATAGAGCGCGTCACGCACCGCGGTGATGAGCGCGTTGCGGTCACCGCTGAATTTCTCCACCTTCGGCTGCGGCAAAATCCTGGAGGCTTTGACCCGGTCGTCCTTGCGCGAGGAAATAACGCGCGCTTCGACCGCGGCGTTGATCGTCGAGATAACGACCGATTGGCTGATGGCCGATTGCAGGGTCCAGATGCCGGTTCCTTTCTGCCCCGCTTTGTCGAGGATGACATCGACCATCGGATTGCCGGTCTCGGGATCTTTTTTGCGAAAGATCTGGGCGGTGATGTCGATCAGGTAGCTGTCGAGATCGCCCCGGTTCCACTCCGAGAAAATATTCGCCAGCTCGTCCGTCGTTAGGCCAAGGACGCGGCTGAGGATGGCGTAGCCTTCGCAGATCAACTGCATGTCGCCGTACTCGATTCCATTGTGCACCATCTTGACATAGTGCCCGGCGCCATCCGGCCCCATGTAACGGCAGCAGGGCTGGCCATCGACGACGGCCGCGATCTTACGATAGATCGGTGCGATGATCTCCCACGATTCGCGCGGGCCGCCCGGCATGAGCGAGGGACCTTTGAGCGCGCCTTCTTCGCCCCCGGAAACGCCGCACCCGACGAAGTGAATGCCACGGCCTTCCAGTTCCTTGCAGCGGCGCTGGGTGTCTGTGAAAAGCGAGTTGCCGCCGTCGATGATGACGTCGCCTTGCTCGAGCAGAGGAACGAGCTGTTTGATGACGGCGTCGACCGGGGCGCCGGCCTTGACCATGATCATCGCTTTGCGCGGCCGTTGCAGCGCGCCGACGAATTCCTCCATCGTCGTGCTGGGCTGAATGTTTTTCCCCTTGGCACGATTGGCCGCGAATTTCTCCGTGACAGCGGCGGTGCGGTTGTAGACCGCGACGGTGAAGCCTTTCGACTCCATGTTGAGGACGAGGTTTTCGCCCATCACGGCCAGGCCGATGAGGCCAATATCACATTGATTCGTTTTCATTTTGGGTATCTCCTGATCGCGTCGCTGGCCGGGCCGCAGCTTCTGCGGGGCTCGCACAAAAGCAGATGGCAACTTGGCATCCGGAAATCCTTATCACAACTGCTCCGCTCGAAGCACGGCCGAATATGTGGGATGGAGCGGCCGGCGCTTCGGTCGATTTCTGGGGAGTGGTCCGGGCCTTGGAAGATGGCCGGGAAATTTCCGGGATTGAATACGAGGCGCACGAGACGATGGCGGAGCATCAGATGGAAATGATCGCGCGGGCGGCCCGGGCGGAATTCGAGCTGAAGGGGCTGATCCTGCAGCATCGGATCGGGCTGGTGGCGACGGGCGAGGCTTCGCTTTTCCTGCGGGTGGCGAGCGCGCATCGCGGCGCGGCTTATGCCGCGAGCGCCTGGATCGTGGCCGAGCTGAAGCAAAAAGTGCCGATTTGGAAACGTCCTCTTTTCGTTAGCCAGAAAGCGACGGCGGAGGCGGAATGAATTGGGCCAACCGTCTCACCCTAGGGCGGCTGGCCTTGACCATCCTCTTTGTCCTTTCGCTCAGCTCCAACTGGGCCTATGGCCGCACGATTGCGCTCCTCCTTTTTGCCTTCGCCGGCATTACCGACTACTGGGACGGCGAAATCGCCCGGCGCTACGGAATCGTGACGAACTTCGGGAAGCTGATGGATCCGCTGGTCGACAAAGTGATGATGGCGGCGGCCTTCATCTGCCTCGTGCCGCTGGGAGCGGTTCCGGCCTGGGTGGCGACGATTGTGGTGGCGCGCGATTTTCTCATCACCGGCCTGCGTTTGCTCGCCTCCTCGGAAGGGGTCGTGCTGCCGGCGGAGAAACTCGGGAAACACAAGACTTCGTGGCAGATCGCGACGGTGGTTTATTTCCTCCTCCTGCTCGCGGCGCATGAGCTGAAGCTGGCCGGGCCGGGGGCGATCTGGTGGCAGAAGGCCTGGCGCTACGGCGGAAATGCGCTCCTCTGGATCACGATTGGCCTAACGATTTACTCCGGGCTGGGTTATCTCTGGCGGCATCGAGGTCTGATCAAAGGGTAACCGATTCAGGAAGTGGCACGTGCTTTCAAGCTGAACATCCGCCGCTACGTGATCTAACCTTTCGGCGCTGGCGGCGGACAGGAGCCGAGATAAGATCCCGGGTGGGTGCGCAAAAATTCGTCGACCAAGCTTTTCCGAATTGCGCGCTGCACCCCATCCGCACAAACCGGGATGAGTTCCTCACGCGGATCGAAACCTTCATCCGCCATCGGCTGCGGCGCACCCGGGCTGGCGGCGGCGGCGGTACTTTGCGCCGCGACGCGCAGAGCCGCCTGAACGGTTTCGTCGCAATCCGGCGCGCGCGCGATGGCCGCATCACTGATCGCGGTCTCCGATTTAGGCTGTGCCAGGATGGCGGCGGCAACAATTCCGCTGACATATTCGCAATCAGCGTTGCGCGCACAACGCAGCACGGTCGCGACAATCGCGCCCGTCAATTCGCCGCGGGCGGCAATCGCGGCCGCGGTGATACCCGCGCCGGAGTTCCGATTCTTCCGCACGGCCCCGCAGACCGCCGAGAGAAAATCCGATCTGTCCGCGCTCTTCATTGTCTGTTTTGCGGGCAAGCCATTCCCGATCTGCTCCGCCGGCGTTGGATCACGGCCGAAGGTGGCGGGGACGACCGCAAACCAGAGCGCCGCCGCCAGAACCACGAGCATGAACTCGATCCAGAGCTCCTGCTTTAGCACAGCCATATAGCCATTCTCGTGTCGGGCCAAGAGCGGGTAAAGGGAATCGAACCCTCATAGCCAGCTTGGAAGGCTGGAGCTTTACCATTAAGCTATACCCGCGCGCCGCCTAAGCTGCCGTGGCCCTGCGTGCTTGCCAAGTTTTTTCAGAAACTGCACGCCGGCCGCGGGAAAATCCTACCTTGCGCGAGCTTGCCATTGCGCCTCAGCCCAGTTAGCAACTGCCTTATGAAATCACTGCCTCTTTTCGCGATCGCTTTCCTCGCCGGCCTCGCGGCCGCGCGCGCCGACCTTACCGTCGTGCAAAAAGTCGAGGGAACCGAGGGCCTTCAAAGTATCACCATGAAAGTGAAAGGTGATAAGGCGCGGGTCGAAGTCAGCCCGCAGATCACCACCATTATCGATGGCAAGACCGGCGCCATCACCAACCTGCTAAACGACAAGAAAATCGTCATGCATATCCCGGGTGATAAAGCCAAAGCGATGGCTGAGATGGCCAAGACATTCGTGAAAGAAGAGAGCCCGACCCAGGCTCCGCCCAAGCCGACCGGCAAAAAAGAAACCATCAATGGCTACGAGACCGAGGAATACGTGACCGATTCGCCGAAGTTCCACGCCAGTTACTGGGTCGCGACCACTTACCCGAACTACAAGAGCATCCTCGACCAAATGGCGGTTCTGCAAAAAGGCGCTTTCGCTTCCGTGACCAAAGGGTTGCCCGATTATCATGCGCTGCCGGGATTGCCCTTGCGCACTCTCGTGAAAATTCCCGGCCAACCCGAGATCACAAGCACGATTGAGTCCGTCAGCCTCGATCCCCTGCCCGATTCCGATTTCACCGCTCCGGAAGATTATTCGGAAATCAAAATGCCTGACTTCCTCGGCAACGGCCAGCCGCCGACTCAGCCCTGAACCCGGCGCGGGCATGAAAAGTCAGCCGCCACGTTTGCTCCTCGCTTCGGCATCTCCGCGCCGAAAGCAGTTGCTGGCGGAAGCCGGTTTTCAATTCGAGGTCGTCCTGCCGCAGGCCGACGAAATTTCGACGACTACGCTCACCCTCCGCGAAGCCACCACCTGGAATGCGCTTCGCAAAGGCCTGACCGTGGCCCGTTCCCATCCAAACGACGTCGTCCTGGCCGCCGATACTCTCGTCGCGCTCGACGACCGGGTGATCGGCAAACCGGCCGATCGCGACGAAGCCGCCCAAATCCTTCGTCTCCTCAGCGGCCAGACGCATCTCGTTGCTTCCTCGGTCTTCGTCGCGCATCTCGCCCGCGGCCACTCAGAAAATTTCTCCGTCATCTCGCGCGTCCGTTTCAAAAAACTGACCGACCGGATGATCGAAGAGTATATCGACCGGATCGACCCGCTCGACAAAGCCGGAGCCTACGCCGCCCAGGCGGAGGGGCGCGCCATCATCGCGCGCATCGCCGGCTCGCGCAGCAACGTTATTGGTCTGCCATTGGAAAAGACCGGCGCCGCGCTCGCCCGCTTCGGCTTGCACCCGGCGCGTCCCCGCGCCTAACGAGCCTCGAGAACCGCGTCCGCTTTCGCCACCGGCGCATCCTGCTCCTCGCGTCTCTCGCGCCGCAGCACGCGGTAGACGAACCAGACGATGAAGCAGTTGACCGCCAGGATGAGAATCGCGACCGCACCGGGATGCAGCCAGGCATGGCGCACTTCAAAAGGAATGAAGGCCGCGGTCGCCACCACCATTAGGAGCTCGGCCCACCGTTGCTGGAGATACACACCGATCCCTTCCGTGCAAAGGAGGAAGGCGAAAAAGAGCGCCACCCAGCCCGTTACCCGGAGCAAACCGCCCGCCACCACATCCTGCAGGCGAGTCAGAAGATAAAGCACCGCGTGGCTATGAACGACCATCAATTCGCCGTCCACCCAATCCGAAATCGCATCGAGCCAGCGGACCCGGCTGTGCACAAAGAGAAGCGAAATTCCGATGGAGAAAAGGAGGAGGCCCTGCAGGATCTTGAAAACCGCGATGATCTTGAGGTAACGAACCCGCCGCTGGGGCCGCAACATTTGTTGGATCGGCGCGGCGCTGCTCATTCTGATATGTCTCGCAGAAGCGCCCGCGATCTCAAGCCGGGCGCGTTTCTTGGCAGCATTTTCTTCGCATTTCTCTTCTTCAGGAAATTGGTAACCTTTCGGCGCCTTGCAATTCTTGAACTTCATCTGGCGCGCCGCCCTCCTCGCGCTCGTCCTCATTTCGCTCGCCTCCTGTCGTCCGCGCGTCCAGCCGGTCTCCGGCACGATCGAAGTCGACGAGGTCCACATCGCCCCCCGCACGGGCGGGCGGGTGGTCGAACTCTTCGTTCAGGAAGGCGACACCTTGCAGAAGGGCCAGCCGATCGCGCGCCTCGTCGCTCCCGAAATGCAGGCCCGGCGCGACCTCGCCGAGGCCCAGATCGAAACCGCCAGACGCGACGCCGACGCCCATGAAGCGCAGCTCGAATTCATGCGCGCCGACGCCCGTCGCCAGGAGGAGTTGCTGCGCACCAAGACCGTCTCGCCGAGCGAAGCCGAGCGCGCCCGGAGCGCCGCCGCCGCCGAGGAAAAAAGTCTTGAGGCCGCCCGGATGCGGATCGTGCAAATGCGCGCCCAGCTGGCGGAGATCGACGCCGAGCTGGGCGAATTGAAGGTGGTCGCGCCTAGCGATTGCGTGGTTGAAATTCTGAACGTGAAAGTCGGCGACGTCCTCGCTCCGAACCAGGAACTCGCGACCCTGATTTTGCCGCAACATTTGTGGGTCCGGGTTTACGTTCCCGAGCCGTGGCTCGGGCACATCAAGCTGGGCGAAAAGGTCAGCGTGCGGGTGGATTCCTTCCCTCACGAAGAGTTCCCCGGCACGGTCGAGCAGATCAATCGCCAGGCGGAATTCACCCCCCGCAATGTCCAGACGGTCGAGGACCGCATCAAACAGGTATTCGGGGTCAAGATTCGCTTACAGGATCAGAGCGACAGGTTGCGCGCCGGCATGTCAGCCGACGCGACTTTTCCTAGCGTGCCGGGGAAGCCGTGAAGCGGGAGTGATGGAATCGTGGAGTGTTGGAGTAATGGAGTAATGGAGTAATGGAAACCAACACTCCACCACTCCATTACTCCAACCCTCAACCTCCCATCGACGCCATGATCGAGTGCGATGGCCTGACGAAACGCTTCGGCACTTTTACCGCCGTCGATCACGTCAGCTTCTCGGTCGCGCGCGGTTCGATCTTTGGCTTCCTCGGGCCTAACGGGTCGGGCAAATCGACCGTCATCCGCATGCTTTGCGGCATCCTCGAGCCGAGCGAAGGCACCGCCCGGATCGATGGCCGCGATGTCGTTAGGGAAGGCGAAGCGATCAAGGAAATGATCGGTTACATGTCGCAAAAATTTTCCCTCTACGACGAGCTAACCGTGAACGAAAACCTCCTCTTTTCTGGCAAGCTCTACAGCCTGCGTGAGCGCGACCTGAAGAAGCGGCGCGACGAATTGATCGCGCTCACTCATCTCAAACCTTATCTCAACCGCCGGGCCGGCCTGCTATCCGGCGGCTGGCGCCAGCGCCTCGCCATGGCCTGCGCTTTGATGCACGAGCCAACCGTCCTTTTCCTCGACGAACCGACCGCAGGCATCGACCCGGTAGCGCGACGCGAGCTGTGGGATTTGCTCTTCGAATTCGCCGGACGCGGGATGACCCTCTTCGTCACCACCCATTACATGGATGAAGCGGAACGCTGCTCGCACGTCGGCTACATCCACATGTCGAAGCTGATCGTGAGCGGGCAGCCGGACGATTTGAAAAAGCTGCCGGAGGTCAACCCGCCCGGAACGCGGCGGATTGACGTCACCTGCGATCACGTCACCAAGGCCCTGCAGACCATGCGCACGGTCGAAGGCGTACGAACCGCAACCGTTTTCGGCCAATCGATGCACCTGCTGGTCGATGATTCCATCACCCGCGCCGAGATCGAAAAGAAACTGCTCAGCGTTGGGATCGAGAGCGCCGAGATCCACGTCATCGGGCCCTCGCTCGAAGACGTCTTCGTCGCCTTGACCGCGAAGTATGGCAACAATGACCCTCGGGAGGAAAAAGCGGCCTGATGACCCGAACGACACCAACGCCTAACGAATTTCGAATCGCGCCTGGGTCCGCTTTCAACGGGGCGAGACTCGGTCGAGCCGGGCGGGATCGTGTTCGGTGTCCATCCTTTAGGGTCTCTTCCGCCCTCAGGCCCTCTTCCGCCTTCTTCCCTCGGAGGCCAAAGCGTGGACATCGAACACGACCTCCCTCTGGCTCGACGGAGTCTCGCCCCACCAACGACACGCAGGAGCAGCTCCGCATCTCATGAAACGCCCTTTCCGCGGCCTTGGCGCCATTTTGTTCAAAGAGTTCATCGTCGTGATGCGCGACCCGATGACGCTCTTTTTCATGCTTTTCCCGCCGCTAATCGAGATGATCGCCTTCGGTTACGCGCTTGATAACGACGTCAAACACATGGCGATGGTCGTCTTCAACGAAGACCGCACCGTCGAGAGTCGGCAACTGCTCGATCGGTTCGTTAACAGCGAGACTTTTCGGATCGTGGCCGAAGTGGGCAGTGCCGCGGCGATGGCGAGCGAGATCCGCGCCGGCCATGCCTATGTCGGGCTCCAGATCCCGCCCCATTTCACCCGCGACGTGCGCGCCGGCCGCCCAGTCCAGGCACAGCTCCTGATCGACGGCTCCAATTCCACGATCGCGCTCCAGGCCCTCAACACCGCGGTCGCGATCGCCCTCACTCAATCGACCGAGATGCTCCTGCAGGAGAGTGGACGGCGCACCCTGCCGGTCGAGATCCGGCCCCAAATGCTCTACAACCCGACGATGCGGAGCCCGAATTTTTTTGTCCCGGGCGTGATCGGGATTGTGCTCCAGATCGGCACCACCTTTGCCACCGCCATGGCAGTGGTGCGGGAAAAAGAACGGGGCACGCTCGAGCAGCTTCTCGTTAGTCCACTCAGTCGCTGGGGATTGATGCTCGGGAAGTTGATCCCCTATCTTTGCATCGGGATGGTGATGGCCTTTCTCCTTTTCGGGATCATGCATTTTGTCTTTTTCGTCCCGATCGCGGGCAGCATCGTGGCGATGGTGCTGGCGACTCTGGTTTACGTCTTTGCCCTCCTGAGCCTTGGCCTCCTCGTCGCGACCAAGGCGGAAAACCAGATGCAAGCCCTGCAAATGTCGATGGCTTTCATTTTGCCGAGCGTATTCTTCTCCGGCTTCATTTTCCCGCGGGAAACGATGCCGGCAATCTTCTACGGTCTCGGCGCGATTCTTCCCACGACCTATTTCATCGCCCTGATGCGCGCCATCATCCTGCGCGGCGCGACGTTTTTCGAATACGCCCCGTCGTTAGGCATTCTCACCCTGATGGCGCTTCTGCTTTTCGTGGTCTGCGCGCTCCGATTCCGCAAAAAGATCGGATAGCGCGACGAATAAAAAGAGAACGTAACGCGTTGGAGCACGTCCAGCCTTGACGAGGAGAAGCTCGTCCTGCGAATGCGGAGTTGAGGGGGGGAAGTTCTTCGAGGACAATCCCGTCATGCTTCAGCGCCTGCTCGCTCTCTTCGCCGCGACCTTCATCGCCGCCTTCGCGCAGGCGCAGACTTCCGGCAACCCGAGACCGACGCCGCCCGTCTCGCGGACACCAGGCCTTTTGCCTACGCCGAGCATCCCGCCCACGCCGTCGGTCACGCCTACGCCCAGCGTACCGCCGACACCGAGCATCACGCCAACTCCTTCCGTCACGCCGAGCCCGAGCGTGACGCCGACGCCGAGCATTACCCCGACTCCAAATCCGTCCGCTACTCCGACGCCGACGGTGAGCGGCGATACGCTGCTCAACATCTCGACCCGCGCCCGCGCCGAGACGGGAAACAACGTCCTCATCGGCGGCTTCATTCTCGGCAAGGGTAGCGCGACCAAGAATGTCGTCGTCAGAGCACTCGGTCCTTCCCTGGGTGCGCGCGGGATCATTTCGCCGCTGCTCGATCCAAGTCTGCAACTGTTCGATTCCTCCGGGCGCCTGGTGGCGAGCAACAACGACTGGATGAGCGACGTCAACGCTCAACAGCTCATCGACAGTGGACTCGCTCCAGCCGATTCACGCGAGGCGGCGCTCTTCATTTCGCTCAGCCCGGCAGCCTACACCGTTGTCGTGACCGGCGTGGACGGGGCGCAGAACATCGCGCTGGTCGAAGTTTACGATCTCGATTCTCTCAACACCCCGCAGTTGCTGAACATCTCGACCCGCGGCCTTGTTGATATTGGTGACGGCGTCATGATCGCTGGCACCGTCATTGGCGGCACGACCGGTCAGGCGATTATCATCCGGGGCCTCGGACCGTCGCTCGCCTCGCAGGGAGTGGCCGATTTTCTGCCCAATCCCACCCTTAGCATCGTCAATAGCCTTGGGGTCGTCGTCGCGACCAACGACGACTGGCAAAACGATCCCGCCGCGGCGGATATCCTGGCGGCCGGTCTCGCCCCGACAAACACCTTGGAAGCCGCAACGTTGCTCGGGCTTCTACCTGGGAGCTACACCGCAATCCTTTCTGACCTGAGCGGCAGCACCGGTATTGGGCTGGTGGAAATTTACAACGTCACCAATCAATAGCCGCAGTGCAGCGGGCAGGTGCGATTCCCTCGGTATGGGATTCGATCAATACCACGAGCCGCCTAACGAACTGCCAGATGAGACCCGCACCTTCGCGCGCATGATCCTTTCCGTGATCGAGGAAGCGCAGGCGATCGATTGGTACGAGCAGCGGATGGCGGTGGAGAAAAACAAGGAAGCGGTCGCGATCATGAAGAACGCGCAAAAGGAGGAGTTCAAACACTTCGGGATGGACCTCGAGTTTTTGCTCCGGCGCAAGCCGGAGTGGCGCGAGATTTTGCAGGGCATTCTCTTCACCTCCGGCGACATCGTGAAGGAAGGCGAGGAAGCGGAAGAGAAGGCGGGGTAGCAAAGAAAACCTCCAACATCCAACGCTCAACGTTCAACGTTCAATTCGGAAAACGTCAGGCGCCTCTCCTCTTCATTTTGACGTTGGACGTTTTCTTATTCCGACGGCTATCCCCCCGCCGCCACGCGCAGGATCTCGACCCGATCACTCTCGCCCAGCATCGCCCTCTCCCACTCCCGCCGATGGAGCGCGACTCCATTCAATTCCAGCAGGGTCGACTCGGGCGCGAGCCGATGGCGTTGCACCAGCTCCGCAACCGTTATTTTTTTTTCGAGATCCTCCGCCTCGCCATTCACAAATATCTTCATCGCGCGATCAGCGCCTGGTCCCAGTCTTTCCAGACCGGCTCGAAGCCACGCCGGCGCAGGACATCAGCCACTTCCGCCGGCGAGCGCTCGTCGCTAATCTCGAATTGACCGGTGGCGAGCGCATCCGCCGTTTCGTCCGGCGGCAGGACCCGGCCGCGCACCGTCTGGTGGACCGCGTTGCGTCCCTGACCGGTGTAGCCGCCCGGCTCGGTATGGCTGCCCGAGCTCATGCTCGTCACGCCTAACGACGCGAGCGCGTCGCGGAGCGAGGCCGGCTCGCGGGTGCTGAGGACAATCCCAACCTGCGCGAAACAGATCCGAAAGGCGCAGATTAACTGGGCCAGCTCGCGCTCGCCTAACGAAAAGGGCGGAACGAATTCGCCCGCCGCCGGACGCAAACGAGGCAGGCTAACGGTGAGATCGGATTGCCAGCAATGCTTGAGCAAGTATTCGAGATGGGCGGCGAGGGCCATCGCTTCGGGCTTCCAGGCGGCGAGACCGAAGAGTACACCGATCCCAATCCGGCGGAAACCGGCGGCATAAGCGCGCTCCGGACAATCGAGCCGCCAGTTGAAATCCCGTTTCGGCCCCGAGGTATGCATCTCGGCGTAGACCCCGCGATTGTAGGTTTCCTGGTAGACAACCAGACCCTCCGCCCCGGCGGCGACGAGCGGTTCGTAGTCCGCCGTCTCCATCGGGCCGAGCTCAAGCGAGATCGAGGAAAACATCGGGCGCAGAGCGCGGATGCAATCGACGAGATAATTGCCGCTAACGAACTTCGGATGCTCGCCGGCCACGAGGAGGATCTGGCGAAATCCCTGGGCCGCAAGATGCCGCGCTTCGGCCACGACTTGCTCGACGGTGAGAGTCACGCGCAGAATTGGGTTGTCGCGCGAGAAGCCGCAGTAGCGGCAGTTGTTGATGCACTCATTGCTCAGGTAAAGCGGGGCGAACATCCGCATCGTGCGCCCGAAATTCTGGCGGGTGAGCGTCTGTGCCTCCTGCGCCATGTACTCGAAGCGGTCCTCGTCGTTAGGCCCAATCAGCCCCGCGAAACGCCGCAGGAGCGCCGATTCGGCCGCCGGCAACTGATCGAGAATGGTGACAAAAGACATCGCTGCAATTTCGCGTCTCGCGCAGGAATCGCAATTACACGCTCGCCAGCTTAGGATTTCCGCCGTGAGCAAACCAAGCTTCATCCCACTCCCACTGCGGGAAGATTTGGGCGACAATGAATTGCTGGCGCGCGCAACGAAATTTCACCACGAGATGGCGCGCCGCCGCACCGTGCGCGATTTTTCCAATCGGCCCGTGGCGCGGGAAGTGATCGAGCAATGCCTGCGGACGGCAGGAACTGCGCCCAACGGCGCCAACCTGCAGCCGTGGCATTTCGTGGCGGTGAGCGATCTCGCCCTCAAACATGAGATCAAGGTGGCGGCTGAAGCGGAGGAGCGCGAATTCTACGAGCACCGTGCGCCTAACGAATGGCTGGAAGCGCTCGCCGCCATCGGCACGGATGCGAACAAGCCGTTTCTTGAAACCGCCCCGTGGCTGATCGCGATTTTCGCACAGCCCTGGCGAATTCTGCCCGACGGTCGAAAGCTGAAGCATTATTATGCGACCGAATCGGTCGGGATCGCGACCGGCTTTCTGGTCGCGGCGGTCCATCAGGCCGGGCTCGTCTCGCTCACGCACACGCCGAGCCCGATGGGTTTCCTGAACAAACTTCTCGGGCGGCCGGCCTACGAAAAGCCTTTTCTTCTTCTCGTCGTCGGTCATCCGGCGGAAGGCGCGCACGTGCCGGATATCCAGCGCAAACCTTTAGGCGAGATCAGCTCATTTTTGTAGGGCGCACCGCCGTCTGGACGCCTCCCTGAGCGACGGGCAGTTTCGGCGACGCAGCTCAAGCTATTCTTTCGATGGCTCGGCGATGGTTGAAGAATGGATTCGGCGTCAACTGCATCCGACCTTTTGTCTCGTATTAGCTTCGCGATGCGTCCATGACTGGCGCTGGCATGAATAACTCCGCTCGCAGAATCAGCGCACTGGCAGCTCTCACCTTCCTCGTTTGCAGTAGTTTCCTTTTTAGCGCCGATCATCCCGCGCCTTCCATGCAATCCGGCCCGGCGCTGGAAAAACTCAAGGCGGGCAACGCCCGTTTCGTGGCCGCGGCCGAAAGTTCCTCGAAGCCGACGCGTGCTCGTCGCACCGAAACGGCGAAGGCGCAGCATCCGTTTGCCATCATCGTCGGCTGTTCCGATTCGCGCACCTCACCGGAGATCCTGTTTGACCAAAACATCGGCGACCTTTTCGTCGTCCGAACGGCCGGTGAAGTGGTGGACAGCTACGAGCTTGGGAGCATCGAATACGCAGTCGAACATCTCGGCGCGCGCCTCATCGTGGTGCTGGGGCACGAGCGCTGCGGGGCGGTGGGGGCGGCTGTGGCCGGTGAGAGCGCCCCAGGCCATGTCGGGAACATCGTGCGCACGATTCGTCCCGCGGTCGAAGCGGTGCGCGGCCAGGCGACCAGCTGACAAATGCGATCAAGAAAAATGTCCATCGGGTCGCGGCCGAAATTCGAGAGAAGGCGGAGCTCGGTCCGCTTGCGGCCGAGGTCAAAGTCGTGGAAGCCTATTACGACCTCGATACGGGCAAGGTGGGATGGTTGCAGGATTGATCCTCTGCGCCTAACGAACGCGCTGCGCCCGGATGGATCCTTGACTGCTGGGCACCGGCCTAACCTTGCTGATCTGACCCCTGGCGGGAAAGAAGCAGTTCCGCGATGTCGAGCACCTTGACGTTTTCTCCGCCCTTCGTGCCGGCCATGCCGTCGCTCATCATGTTGAGGCAAAATGGACAGGCCGTGGCGAGGATCTGCGCGCCGGTCGCGACCGCTTCCTCAGCGCGCAGGTTGGAAACGCGCTCCTCGGGCGGTTCGTCGAACCACATCCGGCCGCCGCCCGCGCCGCAGCAAAAGGTCTTTTTTCGGCAGCGCGGCATTTCGCGGTATTGCTCGTCCCGCGCCGCGCCAATGACGGCGCGGGTGGCGTCGACTTCGCCGTTAACGCGCGCGAGGTAACACGGGTCGTGCAACGTAATCGGAGCACTGCGCTCCCCGTTCTCTCCATTCGTTAGGCGACCGGCCGAGATCAGCTCCGCGAGGAGTGAGGAATGATGTTGAACTTCGTACTGGCCGCCGAACTGCGGGTATTCGTTCTTGAGGGTGTTGTGACAATGCGGACACGGCGTGACGATTTTCTTCACCTGCCGGCGAGCAAGCGTTTCGATATTGGTCTGGGCGCGTTCCTGGAAGAGGAATTCGTCGCCGATTCGGCGTGCCGGATCACCGGTGCAGGTTTCTTCTTTCCCCAGAACGGCGAAATTCACCCCCGCATCCAGCAAAAGTTGGGCGGTCGCGCGCGCGACCTTCTGCGCCCGCGGATCGAAGGAGGCGGCGCACCCAACCCAGAACAGATATTCGAAATCCGGATTCGATTCGACCGTCGGAATGTTGAGCCCCTCCGCCCAGGCGAGGCGCTCGGCGTTGGGCCGACCGTAGGGATTTGCCTGGTTACCGACCTGCTGCAAGGCGCGCGCGGGCGGCCCGGAAAGTTTGCCTTCGCCGATCAGATCGCGTCGCATATCGCTGATGAGATCGACGTGCCCGATCAGGACCGGGCACTCCTGCACGCAGGCCTGGCACATGGTGCAGGACCAGAGCGTTTCGTCCCGGATCGTTTGATGAACGTTCCCTCCGCCTAACGACATCAGGCCGCGCAGGTCGACCACCACCGCCTTGGGCGAAAGCGGTTTGCCGGAGGCGGTCGCGGGGCAGGCGTCTTCGCAGCGGCCACATTCCATGCAGGCATCGAGACTCATGAGTTGTTGATGATTGAAGTCATTCAACTCACCGACGCCGGTGCGGCCGGTCGCTTCAACCTCCTCCATCGTTAGGGGAACAAGCGCGCCCATCGGCCGCTGCGGCCGGGTGGCAATGTTGAGCGGCCCGGTGAGGACATGCAGGAAGCGGTCGACTGGGATGGTGGTAAAAAAGGCGGCGATCAAAATCGCGTGCACCCACCAGGCCGCGAGATGCATCGCCTTCGCGGTCGAAACGTCGATCCCGCGCAGCAGCGTAGTATCCAGGAGCCAGCCGACGGTGGACCAGTGGGCGAGGGTCGGCTGGACCTGGGTGTAATGAAGACGCAACGCCTCAACCGCGAACCCGGTGATGCCCAAGCCGAGAAGAACTCCGAGAAGCCACCAGTCGCTTTTGTTATGCCCGAGGCTCGGTTTGCGCCGGAAAGCCCGTCGATACATCGCGAGCAGGCAGCCGAGGATGAAGGCGACGCCGAAGACGTCCATCGTCAGCTCGTAGATCAGGTAATACCAGCCGTGATGGAAATTGATCGGGCCGTCGTAGGCGATCGCGAGCAAGGTGGTGCCGATGGTCAGCACAACGAACCCGCTGAAAAGAAGAAGGTGGAGCAAGGCGCCGAGCGATTTCTTGTGCACCCGTTTCTGGGCGGCCGCGTAAATCGTGAGGCGCTCAAGCCAGACCCGCCAGTCGCGTTCAAAGCCGCGGCGTCGCCCTTTGCGCCAAAGCCGGCGCCGCGCTTCGAGCTGCCAGGCGAGCCAGCCGACACTGAGCAGAATGAGCGCGAAAAAGACGAGCTGCATCCAGGGCGCGATATTGCCGAAAACCTGGCGCGTGGCGCCGTTCATGGCGGAGGGCGGCGGCATAATGGACTATGCGTTACGCACCGCTTCGATCAGTTGCGGGACGAGCTGGTGGAGGTCGCCCACCAAGCCGTAGGTCGCCATTTGGAAAATGGGGGCGTCGGGGTCTTTGTTGATCGCGACGATAACGCGCGAATCCTTGATCCCGGCAAGATGCTGAATGGCGCCGGAAATGCCGAGCGCGATATAAAGCTCGGGCGCAATCACCTTGCCGGTCTGGCCAATTTGGAAGTCGTTAGGCGCAAGGCCCGTGTCGACCGCGGCCCGGGTCGCGCCGATCGCACCGCCGAGCAGATCGGCGAGGCCGCCGACGAGACGGTCGAAAGTTTCCTTGTCCTTGAGCGGGCGACCGCCGCCGATCACGACGCGTGCTTCGGTCAGGTCCGGGCGATCGGAAACCCGCTCTTCGCGGGAGATGAATTTCATTCCGTTAGGCAAGGAAGCAGCGTCGATGGTTAACTTTTCCACCAGGGAAACCGCCGGATCGCTCGCGGGCGCGCCGAAAGCGGCGGCACGAATGGTGAGGACTCGCCGCTCGCTGCTCAATTGCACGGTGGCGAGCATGCTGCCGGCGCTGATGGGGCGGCGATAGGAGAGCGAGCCTTCGTATTCTTCAATCGCGATGACATCAGTCAGCATCGGAACGTCGAGCAGGGCCGCGGCGCGAGGGAGAACGTCTTTGCTGAAAGTGGATGAAGTGCCGATCAGCGCGCTCGCCGCACTTTTCCGGAAAGCGTCTGCGATCACTTTGGCATAACGATCTGCCAACGGCTCGGCAAGAGCCGGGTCGTCCGCCACGAAAATCGTCGAGGCGCCATAGCCGACGAGGCTTTGCGCCAGTTCATCCAATCCCTGGCCGAGGAGGAGCAAAGCATAGTCGCCGCCGAGCTGGCGCGCCGCGGTGATGGCATGGAGGGACGGGCGTTTTATCTGCCGTCGATCGTGCTCGATCAGGATGAGGTTCTTCGCCGGCATCAGAGCACCTTCGCTTCCTCTTTCAGCTTCGCGACCAGTTCTTCGACCGACTCGACCCGCGTGCCGGCGGAACGCTTCGGCGGACGCGCGGTGGAAATGGTTGTCGTCTGGGGCTCAACCTGCACCCCGAGCTGCGCACAGGTCAGAACCTCTATTGGTTTTTTGCGCGCCTTCATCAGGCCGGGAAGCGAAACGTAACGCGGCTCGTTCAAACGCAGATCGGTCGTGATGACGGCGGGAAGAGTGATATCCACAACTTCGAGGCCGGCGTCAGTCTCGCGCGTGCAACGGGCACAAATGCGATCTTCGAGAAATTCGATCCTGGAAACAAAGGTCGCCTGGGGCCAGCCTAACAATCCCGCCAGCATCTGCCCGACCTGGTTGGAATCGTCGTCCACCGCCTGTTTGCCCATCAACACCATCTGGGGCGCTTCCTTTTCAACCACCGTCCGAAGAATTCGCGCGACCGCGTACGGGTCGAGAGCGCGCGCGTCGTCGATCCGAATGGCGCGGTCGACGCCCATCGCGAGCGCGGCGCGGACCTGCTCGTCAACCGCCGGCGCTCCGATCGTTAGGCCCACGATCTCGCTGGCTTCCCCGCGCTCGCGAATGCGGAGCGCTTCCTCAATCGCGATCTCGTCGAAAGGATTGATGACCGATTTGGCCGTCGCACCCGTACCCCCCGGGGCGGCCGCCTCGTAAGGGTCGGGCACGCTCTTGAAGGGAACGAGAATTTTCGCGATCGGCTGCGTCACAGGCCGATGAGAGATGCGATAATGTTGCGTTGGATTTCGCTCGTGCCGGAATAGAGCTTGGCGCCGATCGCGTCGCGCAATTCGCGTTCGACCTCGTATTCCGTCATATAGCCGTAGCCGCCGTGAATCTGGATCGCGTCCTCGGCGCATTTCACCCAGGCATCGGCGATGTGCAGCTTGGTCATGGCCGCCTCGAGATAAACCGCTTTCCGGTGCCCGGCGACCCAGCCGAAGTGATAAAGCATGTGGCGCGCGCTTTCGACCCGCAGTTTCATCTCCACGATCTTGGTCGCGACCTGCTGAAACTTGCCGATCGATTGCCCACCCTGCTTGCGCTCGTTGGCGTAACGAATGCACTTCTCGAGCAAACGCTGCATCGAGCCGACCGCGCTGGCCAGAATGCAGCCACGTTCCCATGTAAGCGAGCGGGTGAAGAGAAAGGCGCCGCCGCCTTCCTTGCCGAGGAGATTTTCCGCCGGCACTTCGCAGTTTTCGAAAAAGACTTCCGACATCGGAGAGGTGCGCACGCCCATTTTCTCGATCTTGTGCGAGGGATCGAACCCGGGCATGCCTTTCTCGACCAGGAATGCAGTCACGCCATCGGCTCCGCGCGATTTGTCGACGTTGGCGAACACCACCAGGACGTCGGCGACCGGCCCGTTGGTGATAAAAATCTTGCTCCCGTTGAGGATGTACTTGTCGCCCTGCTTCGTCGCCGTGGTGGCAAGGGCGAAGGCATCGGAACCGCTGTTGGGTTCGCTCATGGCGTTGCCGCCGATCAAGGTGCCGTTGCAGAGGCCGGGCAGAAATTTCTGCTTCTGCGCCTCGGTCCCGTTGTTGACCAGCGGGCTGACCGCGGTCCACATGTGGGCGTTGATGGAAAAGAGCAGGCCGTTGTCTTTGCAGGCGTAACCGAGGCGCTCGAGCACAGCCACGGTCGTGAGCGGGTCTTGACCGAGCCCGCCATATTCGGTCGGGACGAGTAATCCCTGTATGCCGAATTCACCGCACTTTTTCCAGGCCTCGTGACTGAAAGTGGCCTTGCGATCGTTCTCGATGACATCGTAATCGAGCTGCTCGCGGGCGAAACGGCCGACCGCGTCGAGCAGCTCGCGTTGTTGGTCCGACCAGGCAAAATCCATCGCGTTATTTGTTCGTTGGCCAAGGGCCGTCTGCCGCCGGGAGCTGCGGTCGGCGATTCTACCGGCAGGGGGAGGAGCGTCAAGCGGCGCTCTCAGCCGGGCCGCCGAGGAAGCCGAGAAACTCTTTTAGAAATTCGAGCTTCGAAAGACGCTCCAGTCTTTCGAGGTTAAAAGCCTTGCTGACCCTTTTCTCGAGGAGCAAAAACGCGTCGGGGACAAAGAGCTCCTGCCGCTGCACCCCAAAGCGCAGGACAAAGGTCGACATCAACGCGCTCCCACATCGATCGTGAGCCAGATTGCTGTAAGCCATGACGGCATCGAAAAGGCAAAGCTCGGTCCATTGCTCACTGACGGCATAGTTTTCGTCATCCTTTGCGTCCTTGAAATAAGTGACGGCGTCATCGGAGGGTTCGCGCGTTGATTTGGGCGGCTGCTTGGGAAAATAGGCGGCGGTGGAGGGCCAGGCCGAAGCACCCCAGACATCGGCCAGATCAGCCATGGTGCGGTGGGCGGCAGTGGCCAAAGTCTGGACCGAAATCATGTCGTCATCGACGAACCAAAGCCAAATCGCCGACTCGATCTGGCGGCGGGCAGCCTCGATCTTACTTAGTTTTACGAGGCGGGGTTTGATGCATCTGTTCATCGGCTAGCGCTAAATGTGTCCAAAGCTAGCAATGACGGGGCGAACGTCAGGGTGGTTTGGTGGCACCGTGCGATTGTAACGATTTTTTTTCACCGCTGTCAAGCGTGACGCAATGGCCTTTCGCAAGGCTGGCGCAGACGTGCCGCGCCGCATGCTTCAGACCCGCTAATGCTCGATCGGAGGGTCCAATTGGTAGCATTCCACCAAGGCCAGCCCAGTCGCATTGTTCACGCCGTGAACGATGGCAGTGTAAGGCCCCGCTGGGAGGATGCCGCGGATCGCCGCCTCCGCATCGCTCTCCGGCGCAAATCCGGAAGCAATAATCTCGGCTTCATCATCGGTGCGCCAATTGTCGTTCGACGCGATAATGATCCCGTCTTGATCGTACAATTCCAACACCGGGTCGGGAAGCGTTCCCGGAAGGGGAAGCGACGGCCCGATCGCCCGGATGATCACCTCCCCTGCCGCATCGCCCGCAATGATCAGGCCAGCGATCATGACGTTGTCTCCACTCTCGACCAGGCCACGAGTGGAAATGTTAGCGAGCCTGGATCCGTTCGTTGGGTCGAGGTCGTAGAATTCAATTAAAGCGATGCCAGTTGAGCCGCCCACTCCGCGCACGATAGCGGTGTAGAGGCCTGGCTCCAAAGTTATCACAATCGCCGGCTCGCGCTCGTCCGGAGGGGCAAATCCGCTTTGCAAGATCTCCTCTTTCTGCGTCAGGTCGCTCTTCGTCCAGTCGTCGTTCGTAGCCAGGGACTGGTTGGAAGAGTCATAAAGCTCCAAGGTCGGATCGACCAAAAAACCATCGATGCCCAGTGAGGGACCAATGGCCCGCACGATGATCTTCTTAGGCACCAAGCCGGTGAGGATAACCCCGCCGATCAAGACATTGTCCCCGGTCCCAACATGGAGGCGAGTGGAAAGGTTGCCAAATTGGCTCGGGGCTGGCGGCACGAGGAGGTCATGCGCGTAAGTGATGACCTCTGGCAAATTGATTACATCTGTTTGATAAATTTCGACGTAATGGACTCCATAACTGGCCCCGGCATTCACACTGTCGGTGAGAATCTCGCCGAAATCCCCCTCGATGCCGCCGTTAACCCGGTAAGTGAAATCGCCAAACACATTGTCGAGCATCTGAGCGGCGACATCGGCTTGGCTGTTCCAAAGCAAATTCCAGACGGATCCTTCAGGCCCTGGAGCGATGGGGTTAAAAGTCGCCAGGCTGTTCACCTGCACGATCAACCGGCCAGGCCAGGTCGCCCGCGCCTCGGCGATGGCGTTTTCTGCTAGGTAAGTAGGAGTAGGATTAAGGTTGCCGTCGCCGGCGATAGCCAGAGTTACATACTGGTTTGGAAAGGCCATCATCGCGGTGTCGATGATCTCCTTCCCAGCTTCCAACACTTTCTCCGGCGTGTAACCGAGCGCGAGCCATTCGGCGATCTCAGCCGGCATATGCGGGAAATTCCAGTCTTCACTCGTGGCGTTGGCAAAGCTGGCGCTCACCACCTTCAGGTTGTTGCTATCCGTCAGGTGCGCTCCCAAAGCCGTGATCATGGCTTTCTTCTTTGCGAGATAGGTCGGATCCCAAAACACCGGGATTGTCGTCTCGACTCCGTTATCATCGAAAGTAAAAAATATCCCGCCCGCCTCCTGGACAGCATCCGTCACCCACTGCGGCTTGTTCGCCTGGCCGTTGATTCGGAGCAGAATCACCTTGCCCGACTCCGTCGCGCGTTCCGCTTCTGAATCGAGAAACGCCCAATCAAAGTCGCCCTCGCTCGGCTCGAGCTCAGACCAATCCTGCCTGATCACCACCCCGGTCACATCCGGATTGTCCAGCACCTGCTCGCGCACAGTTGCTCCCGCACCCGTGAGGGATAAAACTCCCCGCGGCACCTCGGAGTTGAGCGTCCGAGGAAGTAAGCCGATCCACAGAGCGATGGCGCAATGAATAAAAAGGGCCGAGGAGAGAAAGGAGCTGTTCCCGGGTTCCACGACCCGATCGTGAATATCCTTAATTCGTTATGCGAGTTTATTCTTGGATA
>DATBDG010000215.1:0-4311 GCA_036270055.1 Chthoniobacterales bacterium | reverse complement strand
CGGAATGAATTCTTTGGGAAGATTCTGCGGCGCGGCCATGACCTTGTGGAGCGCATCGATCGCCTTGTCCAGTTGTCCTGCAAACATCCACTGTCGAATGCGGGCGCCGAAGATCGTCGCATTCTGCCCATCCAGCGGCAGTCGCGCGACCCACCGACTGGCCGTCTGGAGGTCGCCCTCGGCCAGATAAGTTTCTGCTTTCTGGAGGACGAGATTCGAACTCGTCGGCTCGATCTCGAGCGCGCGATCGATCAGCTCGCGGGCTTCCTTGAATCGTCGCACTGCCCGGTAAGTGAGGGCCGATTCCGAGAGCAGGATTGGGTTGCGCGGATCGAGTTGGAGCGACTCGCGATGGAGCGCGAGCGCGTCGTCCCACTTGCCCTGCCGGCGTTTCACGTAGGCTGAGAATTCGATCGACTCGACCCGGTTGGCCGCGCGCCGCCGCGCTTTCTGGAAAGCGCTCAACGCCCCCTCGTAATCCGCCAGCCCGCGGTAGCGAAACATGCCGAGCGCAAACTGCGTTTCGCCCGACTCCGGGTTGAGGCGGAGCGCGGTATCGAGCGCCCGCTTGGAGAGCGCGAGCCGCTGCGGGGTGCGGTCGTATTCCGCGTAGATGAAAGTGTGGGCGGCGGAGAGCGAAGCCCAGGCGAGGCCAAAGTTCGGATCGAGTTGCACCGCGCGGTCGAGGTAGAGGACGTTCTTTTCCATCACCTGCGGCGAAGTCGTCAGGCTATTCCAAAGCGCCAGCCCGCGCAGATAAGCTTCATACGCCTCCGTGTTTTCGGTCGGGCGCGCCGTGACCGCTTCCTGCTCGGCGCCGGTCAACTGCACCTGGAGCGCGCGCGCGATCTGTTCCGCCACTTCGCTTTCGACCGCGAAAATATCGGTCAACTTCCGGTCGTAGGTTTCCGCCCAGAGGTGCGAGTCGCTCGCCGCGCGGATCAACTGCACGGTGACGCGAACCTGGCCGCCGGATTTCTGCACGCTGCCCTCGAGGATGTGCGCGACCCCGAGTTGCTGGGCGATTTTCGGCAAATCATCCGGCGAACTTTTGTAGCGGTGCGTCGAGGTGCGCGAGATCACCTTGAGATCGCCGATTTTCGCCAGCCGGGTCAGAATTTCGTCCTGAATGCCGTCGGCGAAATAGGCGTTCTCGGGATGCTCGCTCAGGTTTTCGAAGGGGAGGACGGCGATGGATTTGACGGCGGCGGCCGGCGCGGTCGCCGCTTTCGGTCGCAACAACTGGAAAGCTAGGAGCGCTGCCGCGGTCAGCCCGACAACGAAAATGAAGGCGGTAAATTTCTTCCGACTCCACTGCGGGATTTGGTCGTTAGGCGAAATGTTCTCCGTCCGCTTCATCCCCTCGGGCGTCATCTCGAAAGCCCAGGCGATGACGAGTGCGATCGGAAAACCAAGCAGAGTAACGACGACCACGGCGGTCGTCAGACTATCGGGGAGATGGAGGGCCGGCACGATCGTGGCCGCGACCTGCATGACAAGCCAGCCGACCACGCCATAGCCGACCGCGACCTTGTAGACATTGCGCCGTTTCAGCTCGGCGAAGAAGTTTTTCGGGTTCACGACGCGATCGTTTGCCTAACGTTTACCCTCCGGGCGGCACCATGCCGAGCGCTTTTTCGATCGCCGCGGGGTCGTAGGTTTTCCGTCCTTGATCACAAACGCGATTTTGCGGAGGTCGCGAATGTCCTTCGCCGGATCTCCATCGACCAGAATCATGTCACCACGTCCAACGTCAAAAGTGTATATAGGCACGACCGCGCTCTGCCCCTACCCATCGCGACTTCGACCGCCGCTTTTCCCGCCAAGCCGGAAGCGGCGTTCCCTCCGAATCTTTCGGCTGCCGCTTTACGCGCGGAGCTGGCGACGCAGCTCTCTGGCGTTGCTGATCGCGTAACAGTCACGGTCGTTATTGAAATAGGCCCAAACACGCCTTACGCCGCTCGCCCTGATCCGGCGTGCCCATTCGGCCAGTTCATCGGACGTGTAATCATGTCGATACCAACGGTGCGGACCGTGAAAGCGCAGGTAGATTTCATCGGCGGTTCTCACCAGTTCGTCGGGCAAACGCGGGCCGCTGCAGGAACAAAAAATGATTCCGCGTTCTCGAAATGTCGTGAACACTTTTTCGTTCCACCAGCTGGCGTGCCGGAACTCAACGACGTTCCGGCGCGTCGGATCGAGTTGCTCCGCGATTCGGCGAAGCCGCGGCGCGGTGTATCGGAAGCTTGGCGGCAATTGAAAAAGAAAGCAGCCCATCCGATCTCCCAGGAGGTCCGCGATATGCCCGAAGTCGCGCACCAGCGTCTTCGTCCCGGTAAAGCGCTTCACGTGCGTGATCAGTTCGCACACTTTCACGGTGTAAATAAAACGCCTGCCCTCCGCCTGTTTCAGCCAACCGCGCACCGTCGCGATCGTTGGCCAGGAGTAAAACGGCGCGTTCAGCTCCACGGTGTCGAACTGCTCCGAGTAGAACCGGAACCAACGGGCGCGCGGCAGCTCGGCTGGGTAGAATCCCCCCTGCCAGTGCCAGTAATACCAACCGGAGCAGCCGATGTGATAGGGGCCTATCCCGGCTTCGTTGTTGGCGCGCCTTAGCTCGGGCGCACGTTCCCACGCGAGCCGTGCCTCGTGCATCTTTGCGCCGCGCCCGACATTCGCCGCGCGCTGTGCCGTCCGCCGGGCCTCCCGACGTGCGCGCCGCTCAGCCGGCGTGAGCGGCGTTTGTTCAGGGCACGGCATGCTCACCATCGCGCAGGAGCAGTTCACCCGCTGACTGTTGCATCGGGACAGAGTCGCTGCCAAGCATCCTTCCTCTTTTCCTCGTTTCCTGATCCATTTCTGGCTTCCTGGTTTCCGAATGATATAAAGCTAACCCCTTTCTTCCCTTCGAATCAATGCCACCCTAAGTGAGAGCCAAAATCAGTATGGAATTCAATCCGAACGGCGCGGTGGTAAAACTCTGCCTTGCAGGCATGGGACGGAAGGAAGCCGGCCAGCCCGAAGAAGCTGGCAAACTCTTTCTCCAAGCCTGGAACGAAGCGAGCAATGACTTCGAGAAATTCCTGGCGGCGCATTTTGTAGCTCGAAGCCAAAGGGATATCTCTGAGCACTTGAAGTGGCTCGAGGCTGCTTTGCGGTTTGCCCTAAGAGCAGACAACCCTTCTTCCGCAAGCGCTCTTCCTACGCTCTATGCGAATATCGGCCAATGCTACGAGCAATTGCACGCCCCGGATAAGGCCAGAGAGAATCATGAGCTAGCGGCTTCTCTTACAGGCTATCCTTCCGACAAAGGCCCTTTCTATCATGGGACGAAAGCGGACCTCCCGCTCGGCGGTTTACTCACGGCAGGAGGCAGTTCCAATTACAAAGCGGAACTGAAAATGAATCACATTTATTTCACCGCCCTGGCGTATGGAGCGGGGCTGGCTGCCGCCCTGGCCAAAGGAGATGGTCGTCAACGGGTTTACCAGGTCGAGCCGACCGGAGTGTTTGAGAACGATCCAAATGTCACAGACAAGAAATTTCCCGGCAATCCGACGCGTTCCTACCGTTCGCAGGCTCCCTTGAGGATTATTGGGGAAGCTACCGATTGGGTGAGTCAGACCCCGGAAGAGCTGCAGGAGTGGCGGAACAAGCTCGCCCGAAGCAAGGGAGAGATCATAAACTGATGCCTCAATCCGGTCGGATGTATCTTGCAAGGTTCAAGCTCTGACCCGAAGCTTGTTCACTCGCTCATGGCGGCAGGGTGACCTTGAACTGGATATTCGCGAGCTGCTCGGGAGCAAGCCCGAATTTGCGCAGGAAGGGCAGCCAGCGCGGATCTGAATGAGTGGCATGGAAGAGGTTCTCGCTGACGATATCGGAGAGCCCGGGATCGTGGGAGGCGACCGCTTCGTTCCGTGGGGCGAGCATGTCATAAAGTGAAATTTCCTCGAGGAAAAAACAAAGTTCCTCTGGGATCACGCTAAAAGCTGGGAGGAAAAACAAACGTTCCTCGAGGCAAAATCAAACTTCCTCCCGGCTCACGATCAAAGCCGGCGAACTTGGCGCGTCCGGCACCTCACCGAGGGGGCGCTCCAGCGTTACGAGAAGCGGCTGCATGCTTTCATGCTCGACAAGCAGGAGGCCGCGAAGAAATTTGCCCCATCGTTTACGCCAAAGACCTGGTGGGGAGTCTCACAGATGAGCGCGGATGATCGTCTTTCCCTTGCTCCGCTCGGTCCGGTTGAAAGCGGCAACCGCATCGTCGAGGACTGCCACGTTGCCGATGTTTGTCCGCAGGAGACGAAC
>DATBDG010000214.1:0-10160 GCA_036270055.1 Chthoniobacterales bacterium | reverse complement strand
ACCATCGAGCGACGCGACCAGGTCTTGACCGGTTTCTTCACACCGGAGGCATTCATCTTGTCGATTTTCTCCAGAAGATGCGGCTCTACAAACGGTCCCTTTTTTAACGATCTGCCCATAACAATTTAGATTACGACCTCTTTTTCTTGGATTTGCGGCGCTCCAAAATGAACCGGTCGCTTGCCTTCCGTTTGTGCCGGGTCTTGAACCCTTTCGCGAGCTGGCCCCACGGACTGACCGGGTGATGACGGCCGCCGCCACCCTTTGACTTGCCCTGGCCCCCGCCCATCGGGTGATCGATTGGGTTCATGACCATCCCGCGGACGTGCGGCCGGCGACCCTGCCAGCGGGTGCGGCCGGCTTTGCCGCTCGAAACGTTCATGTGATCGACGTTGCTGACCTGGCCGATCGTGGCGTAGGCGTTCTCGTGGATGCGACGAATCTCGCCCGACGGCAACTTCACCAACGCATAGCCGCCTTCACGGTTGCTCAACGTCGCCTGCTGGCCCGCGCTGCGCGCAATCTGTCCCCCGCGACCCGGGACGATTTCGATGCAGTGAATGTTAGCGCCTAACGGAATCTCACGCAGCGGAAGCGCGTTGCCGAGGTTCGGCGGGGCGTCTGCGCCCGCCGTTACCTTGGCTCCAACCTCGAGGCCGTTCGGGGCGAGGATGTAGCTCTGCTCGCCGTCGGCATACTTCAACAAGGCGATGCGCGCGGTGCGATTCGGGTCGTACTCGATCGCCATCACGTCGGCCGTGACGCCGTGCTTGCGGCGCTTGAAATCAACCCTCCGATACTTCTGTTTGTGACCGCCGCCGATGTGACGCGAGGTGAGACGGCCGTGATTATTGCGACCGCCGGTGCGCTTCTTCGGCTCGGTCAGGCTCTTGACCGGTTTGGACTGCTTCTTGGTCACAGTCTGAAACGTCGGCAGCGACTTGAATCGCAGCGTCGGTGTAAGTGGGCGAAAAGTTCTTAGGGCCATGGCTATTCTGTCATCTCTAAAATGCGCATCATACCAGATCGATCTTCTCGCCTTCTCCCAAGGTCACGATGGCTTTTTTCCAGTGCGGCTTACGACCGAAATCGGCGCGGCGTTCGCGCTTTTTCTTGCCGGCGTAATTGCAGGTGTTCACATCCACGACCTTCTTCTTGAAGAGCAGCTCGACCGCCTGCTTGATCTGGATCTTGTTCGCGCGCGGGCTGACCCGGAAGACGTACTTGTTGAGCTTCTCGCCCAGGAGCGACGCCTTCTCTGTCAGCTGCACGGTCTGGATTAAATCGTAGGGCTCGTTCATGAGTTTGTCCTCGCCGCCAACTGTTCGAGCGCCTTCTCAGTCACGATGATCTTGTCGAAGGCGAGCAGTTGCTCGGTGTTCACATCCGCCGCGGTCGCGAGCAGGACCGGCTTCACATTGCGGGCCGAGCGATAAAGACCTTCGTCGAACGAATCGGAAATGAGCAGCACCTTCTTCGCGTCGGTGTGCCCTTTGACCAGACTAACGAACGCCTTGGTCTTCGGCTCCTTGACGCTGAAGCCGTCAACCGTCAGCACATCGCCCGCCTTGATCCGCTCGCTCAGCGCTTTTTGGAAGGCGAGCCGGCGCACGCTCTTGGAAATTTTCTTTGTATAATCGCGCGGCTTCGGGCCGAAGACGACGCCGCCACCACGCCAGACGGGCGACGACTTGTAGCCCGCCCGCGCCCGGCCGGTGCCCTTCTGGCGCCATGGTTTCGCACCGGAGAGATTGACCTCCGCTTTCGTCTTGGTGTTGGCGGAACCGGAACGGCGCGCCGCCCGCATCGCCACGACAGCGTCGTGCATCGCCTGGGTTCCGCGACCATTCTCGATCAAGTTGATCTTCGCGCTCTTCGCTGCTTCTGCGGTTAAAACTTTTGTTGCCATCTTAGCGAACCGTTATGGCTGGCTTCTTCGCGGCCTCGGCCTCCTGCTGTTTTCTGTGTTCCTCGTGCACGGCGCGAATTTTTTCCGGATGCTTGATCGCCGGCCTAACGATAACATAACTGCCGTTTGCGCCCGGGACCGCGCCACTAATCAAAATTACCTTCTCGGCTTCGCGCACCTGCAACACCTGCAGGTTTTGCACCGTCACGCGTTCGTCACCGAGATGGCCCGGCATTCCCATGTTCTTCCAGATCCGGCCGGGGGTGGAACGATTGCCGATGGCGCCGTTGCGGCGGTGAGTCTTGGAGCCGTGAGCCGCGCCTTGGCCGTGGAAGTTGTGCTTCTTCATCACGCCCTGGAATCCCTTGCCTTTCGAACGGCCGATGACATCAACGAAATCGCCGGCCTCGAACTGCGTGACCGCGAGATTAATTTCGCCTTCCGGCTCATCTTCCCTGAGCCGAAATTCCCTGACGAATTTCTTCGGCTCGGAATTCGCCTTCGAGAACCCACCGAGGAGCGCCTTCGTCACGCGCGATTCCTTCTGGGTGTCGAAGCCGACCTGGACGGCGGAATAACCGTCGTTCTCGTTCGTTAGGCGACGGAGCAGCGTGTTATCCCCGGCCGCAATCACGGTGACCGGGCGCAGCTTCCCGTTGGCGTCGTAGACGCTGGTCATGCCGATTTTCTTTCCGAGTAATCCGATGCTCATAAAAATCTCTTAGGAAAGCAGGAACGCAGGAATCATTTCTTGTTCTTCTCTGTCCGAGCAATTCTGCTTTCCTGCGTTCCTTGGCCTATCTCCGCTAAATCTTGATCGTGATATCCACGCCCGCCGGCAGGTTGAGTTTCTTCAACTCGTCCACCGTCTTGGCCGTCGGCTCGATGATGTCGAGCAAACGCTTGTGGGTGCGAATTTCAAATTGGTCCATCGATTTTTTGTCGACGTGGGGGGAGCGGTTGACCGTGAATTTCTCGATCAAAGTCGGGAGGGGAATCGGTCCCGCCACCCGGGCGCCGGTGCGCTTCGCGGTTTCGACGATGTCGACCGCGGATTGATCGAGCATTCGATGATCGAATGCCTTCAGGCGAATGCGAATGCGTTGCGCGTCGGCCATACTATTTCGTCTCCTTCTGGTCGAGTACGGCCGCGACGAGTTGCGACGGAACTTGTTCGAAATGCGACGGCTCCATCGAATAGCTCGAACGGCCCTTGGAAAGCGAGCGGATCGCGGTCGCGTAACCGAACATTTCCGCGAGCGGCGCTTCCGCGTTCACGATCGTGAGATTGCCGCGCGCTTCGATGCTGTTGACCTTGGCGCGACGACGGTTCAAATCGCCGATGATGTCGCCCTGATATTCTTCCGGAGTCGAATTTTCGACCTTCATGATCGGCTCGAGCAGGATCGGCTTCGCCTTCTTGAAAGCGTCCTTGACCGCGAAGATGGCCGCGAGCTTGAACGCCATTTCGTTTGAATCGACGTCGTGATAGGAGCCGTCCACGATGTCGACATGGGCGTCGATCACCTGGTAACCGCCGACGACGCCGTTCAGCATCGCTTCTTCGATCCCCTTTTTGCAGGCCGGGATGTATTCCTTCGGGATGTTTCCGCCGACCACCTTGTTCTCGACCGTGATGCCTTTGCCCCGTTCGTTAGGGTGAACCTTGATAATGACGTGCCCGTACTGACCGCGGCCGCCTGACTGCTTGATCAGCTTGCCTTCGCCGTCGGCCGGCGAGGTGATCGTTTCGCGATAAGCGATCTGGGGTTTACCAGCGTTGGCGTCGACCTTGAACTCGCGGAACATGCGGTCGCGAATGATCTCAAGATGGAGCTCACCCATCCCGGCGATGATCGTCTGGCCGGTGTCTTCGTGCGTGTAGACCTTGAACGTCGGATCCTCTTCGGACAGGCGCTGCAAGGCCGTCGCCATTTTTTCCTGGTCCTGCTTCGTCTTCGGCTCGATCGCCATCGAGATCACCGGATCGGGGAAAGAGGGCGGCTCGAGCAGGATCGTATGGTCCTCGTCGCAGAGCGTGTCGCCGGTCGTGATATTCTTGATCCCAACGATGGCGGCGATGTCGCCGGAATAACAGGTTTCAATGTCTTCGCGTTTGTCCGCTTGAATCTGGATCAAACGCGAGATGCGCTCGCGCTTGTTCGTGCGCGGATTGTAAACCGTGTCGCCCTTCGAAAGTGTGCCGGAATAGACGCGGAAGAAGACGAGTTTCCCGACGAAAGGATCGCTCCAGAGCTTAAAGGCGAGCGAGCAGAAATCCCCGTTGTCGTCCGTCGGCGCTTCCATTGGCGTGCCGTCATCGGGGTCCTGACCTGTCGCCGGCGGAATGTCGAGCGGGCTCGGCAGGTAATCGATCACGGCGTCGACGAGATACTGCACACCTTTGTTCTTGAAGGCGCTGCCGCCGATGACCGGGACAAACTTGTTCGCGATCGTCTGCCGGCGAATTCCGGCCTTCAAGATCTCGGGAGTTACTTCTCTCTCTTCGAGCACCACTTCCGCGACTTCGTCGTCAATGTTGGAAATCTGTTCGACGAGGTCGGCATACGCCTTGTCGACCGCCGCCTTGTGTTCCTCGGGAAGCTCGCGCACTTCGTAGGTCGAACCGATAAGGTCGTTGTCGAGATAAATCACCGCCTTCTTGTTCAGAACGTCGAGCTGCCCCTTAAGATGATCCTCTTTGCCTAACGGAATCAGAATCGGCCAGGCATTCGCGGCCAGTTTCTTTCGCATCGAATCGATCGACGCATCGAAGTCCGCGCCCACCCGGTCCATCTTGTTGATGAAGGCGAGCCGCGGAACCTTGTATTTGTTCGCCTGCCGCCAGACGGTCTCGGATTGCGGCTGCACACCCGCGACTGCATCAAAGACTGCGATCGCGCCGTCGAGGACGCGGAGCGAACGCTCGACCTCGGCCGTGAAATCCACGTGGCCGGGCGTGTCGATAATGTTGACCCGCATTTTGATCTCCTGAAACATCTTGTAGACGCCCTCTTCCTTCTTCTGCGTCCAGGCACAGGTTGTGGCGGCGGAAGTGATCGTGATCCCGCGCTCGCGTTCCTGCTCCATCCAGTCGGTCACGGTCGTGCCTTCGTGCACTTCGCCGATCTTGTGGATCATGCCGGTGTAGAAAAGAATGCGCTCCGTGAGCGTGGTCTTGCCGGCGTCGATGTGCGCGGCGATCCCGATATTCCGCGTCCTCTCGAGCGGATACTTACGGTCCGGCGAATTCGGATTCGTCGCTTTGGGTTTATCTAGAGTCGCAGAAGCCATGACGGGAAAATTTGTTTACCAGCGGAAATGGGCGAAGGCGCGGTTGGCCTGCGCCATCTTGTGGGTGTCGTCGCGTTTCTTGATCGCGTTGCCCTGGCCGGCGGCGGCGTCACGCAGCTCGTGGGCGAGCGCTTCGGCCATTGGCATGCCGCGCCGGTTGTCGGCGTAGGTCACGATCCAGCGCATCGCGAGCGAGACCTGGCGGGAAGCGGTCACCTCCATCGGCACCTGATAGGTGGCGCCACCGACACGGCGCGATTTCACCTCGAGCCGGGGACGAACATTCTCGAGCGCCTTGTTCACGACCTCGAGTGGATCGACGGAGTCGGAACCTTCCCGCGATTTGTCAATCGCAGTGTAAACGATCCGCTCGGCGAGCGATTTCTTGCCCCGCTTCATGACCGTGGAAATCAGCCGGGCGACCGCCGCGCTACCGTAACGGGAATCGACCTTCTCTTCTTTCTTATAAACTTTGCGACGACGAGACATGGGAAAATTTGGTTACTTCTTCTTGCCGCCCTTGTCGCCTTCGGCGGCCTTCGGGCGCTTGGCGCCGTACTTGGAGCGGCTGCGGCGGCGGCCATCCACCCCTAACGAGTCGAGCGTTCCGCGGACGATGTGATAACGCACCCCGGGCAAATCTTTGACCCGGCCGCCGCGCACGAGGACGATGGAGTGTTCCTGCAAATTGTGGCCTTCGCCCGGAATGTAGGCGATGATTTCCTGCCCATTCGTTAGGCGCACTTTCGCCACCTTGCGCAGGGCAGAATTCGGCTTCTTCGGCGTCCGCGTCATCACCTGGGTGCAGACGCCGCGCCGCTGCGGACAGTTCTTCAGGGCCGGTGATTTTGATTTCACCGAGACCTTCTTTCGTCCCTTGCGAATAAGCTGATTAATCGTTGGCATTGCAGTAAAAATCGGCCGCGAAACCGTGACGGGTCAGGCGACAAAAAAACCGCTCAAGCCGTGTTCACTGTCTCACGCACCTGATACGGAGAGCGCGCAATATAAAAACAAAAGATTGGGTAGCAAGAATATTTTAGCGCCCGGTGCGGAAGTTTCCTCCCTTCCGAAAGCTCGCCGCTCCCCACGGGCTCGGCCGCAGGGCCTGGCCGGCGGGCGGATGAACCCCTCGCCTAACCGTTAACGAAAGCGAATTCCCTGTCAGGCCTGGCTCTGAATGGCGACCGCTCCCAGCTCCGCCCATCGTTCGTAGAGCTGCGCGACTCGATCCCGTGCGACCCGCAAATCGTTCTCCATTTGCGGCCATTCGGCGGCGTGACTGACGAAGTAGTCCGGGTCGGCCAACAGCTTCTCCAACCGGACGACTTCCGCCTCCGCGGCCAGGATCGCGGGTTCCATCCCTTCCAGCTCGCGTTGCTCCTTGTAGCTCAATTTGCGTGGCGCCGGTTTGCTGTCGCCGGGGGCGCTGCGACCCTCTCGGTAGAGCGAGACTCTGTCGAGCTTGAGAGGGCGCGCGTGGCTGGCCATGACCCTTCCCGCAGGCTCGACGGAGTCTCGCCCTACCGAAATTGGCGCAGCGCCCCCGGTTATAGCGCGCTTCTCGAGGTAGTAGTCGTAGTTCCCGACGGTCGAGCGCACCACGCCCTCGCCCTCGAAGGCCAGGATCGAAGTGCAGACGCGGTTGAGGAAGTAGCGGTCGTGACTGACGACCACGACACTGCCGTCGAACGCGACCAGCGCTTCCTCGAGCAGACGGAGCGTGCCGAGATCAAGATCGTTCGTCGGCTCATCGAGGATGAGAACGTTCCCACCGCGCTTCAGAATTTTCGCAAGCAGAACCCGGCTCCGCTCGCCGCCGCTGAGTTGTTCGATCCGGGTATTGATCCGCTCCTCCGTAAAGAGAAAGCGCCGCAGATAGCCGCGGAGGGTAAGGTTCTCTTCGCCCAGCCTAACGGACTCGCTCCCCTCGCCCACTTCTTCCCAGACCGTTTTTGCCTCGTCGAGGAGGAGTCGATCCTGATCGATGTAGTTGATCTCGGTCCGCGCTCCGATCTCCACTTCACCACGGGTGGGCGGCAAGTGTCCCAGCATGATTTTGAGCAGGGTGGATTTGCCAAGGCCGTTGCGGCCGACGATTCCGAGCCGCTCCCCGGCCACGAGGTTGAGCGAGAGATTCTCAAACAGGCTGCGCCCGCCCAGTTCCATCCCCACGTCGTGCAATTCAATCACGCGATTGGCCAGCTTCGGCGCCGGCGGGATGATGAGCTCGACATCCAGCTCCGCTTCCGGCCCCTGCTCCGACGCGATCTCGAAATAGCGCTCGACGCGGTCGACCGATTTCGTCCGCCGAGCGCGCGGCGCTTTCCGAACCCAGGCCAGCTCGCGTTTCAGGAAACGCTGGCGTTTGTGCTCCTGCATTTCCTCGACCGCCTGGCGCTCGGCCCGTTCCAGCAGGTAATCGGTATAGTTACCCTCGTAGCTGAAAAATTTCCCGCGCGCCAGCTCGATGATCCGGGTCGCAACGCGATCGAGAAAATAGCGGTCATGCGTCACGAAGAGGCACGTCCCGTTGTAGCGGGCGAGGAAATCCTCCAGCCACTCGATCGAGCCGGTATCGAGATGGTTCGTCGGCTCGTCGAGAATCAAAAAGTCCGGCCGCGCGAGCAGCGCGCGGCAAAGGGCGACCCGCCGTTTCTCGCCCCCGGAAAGAGTCGAGACAGTACGCTCCGGATCGGGCGCGTGCAGATTGGTGATCAGACTCTTGATCCGGTGCTCGAGATTCCAGCCCTCGAAATGCTCGATCTGCCCGAGCAAAATCCCACTCCGCGCGCTCTCCGGCGGCGCGCTTTCGTATTCGTGAATCAGATCCAGAATCCGTTGCGCACCCGCCAAAATGTTTGCGTGCACCGTGGCCGTTTCTTCCAGCTCGAACATCTGCGGCATGTAGCCGATGACGAGATCGCGCCGCCGGTTCAATTCACCGGCATCAGGTTGCATCGCTCCGGCAGCGATCTGGAGAAACGTCGATTTTCCCGAGCCGTTGCGCCCGACCAATCCAACCCGCTCGCCTTCCAATATCGTGACCGAAGCGCGATCGAGCACCACTTGGTTCCCAAACCGGACGACCAGTTCGATCCCACTCGCGATTGCGTTTGCGGCCTGCTCCTGCACCCTCGGAGATAACACATTGCCGCGGCAAGATCAGCCAGGACGGAGGCGATTTTCTTTCGCGGCAGGCGCGCTTTTCGATATCTACGGCTGAGTCTCTCCCTCGCCAGATGATCGCTCAAAGATTGCAGAACAAGACGTGGTGGGAAGCGCTTCGCGCCGCTTCGCGCGAGCTCGCCGAGAGCAAGCCGCCGCGCTGGCTGCCGTTCGGGGTCATCGCAATTCCCGCCCTTCTGCTCTTCGTCCAGATCACGCACAACTGGGTCAACATTCCTTACTGGGATGAATGGGGATTGATCGCGCGGCTTCGCCTCTCGCTGCAATCCGGCACCCTGAGGCCGCACGATCTTTTCGATCAGCATAACGACAGCCGCTTCCTCGTGCCCCAACTCATCCTCCTGCCCCTAGCCCGCGTGACTCACTGGGATTTACGGGCGGAGATGTTCGTGATCTTCGCGACGGTTTGCCTGATCTCGTGGGTGCTCTGGGGATTGCTCGGCAAAATCGAAAATCTCCCGCGACCGGCCCGCTTCGGTTGTCTCCTGGTTTGCAATTGCCTTCTCTTCTCGCCGCTCCAGTACGAAACCTGGCTCTGGGGAATCAATCTCAGCCTTGTGCTTCCCCCGCTCTTTCTGCTGCTCGCGCTGCGGGTCAATCTCTCCGCCCTTTCGCTCCCGGCCAAAGTCGGACTGAACATTCTCCTTTGCTTCGCCAGCACGTTTTCAAACGCCAATGGCATGGGGAACTGGCTTCTCGCTTTCCCGGCTTTCGTTCACGGGGGCGCTCGGCCGGATCGGAGATGGTTCTGGTACGGGGTTTATCTCGCCGCCGCGATTGGGACGCTTCTCCTATTCTTCTGGGATTATCAGAGCCACGCCAGCGCTTCCCCGCTGCTTCAATCACCCGCCCTGCTGCTGAAGTATTTCTTCTGTTTGCTCGGAGCACCGGTCGCGATTGCGCTCGGCACCTCGGCCTGGATCGCTGGTCTATGTCTTTCTTGTCTCTTCCTGAGCCTGAGCGGGACGGCCCTGTTCCGCTCCGCATCCGAGCAGCGCCGGCACGCCGCCTACGCCTTCACCGCCATCGGGTGTTATTCCGGGCTCGCTGCGGCGGCGACGGCCGTGGGGCGAGTCGGGCTGCGATTCGAATGGTCCCTCGGCTCCAGATACACCACCTTTTCGATCTACCTCCCGATTGCCGCCATCGGACTCGCCGCACTCTACTTCTCGCGCACCGATGATCGCGGCAACAGTGCGACCGGGATCGGACCCCGCCGCGTGATCGCGGCTTTGATCGTGATCGCGATTCTCGCCGGCTCCCTTGCTACCTACGGGGAAGGCATGAAAGGGATGTCCAGAACCAGAAAAGAACGGGCGCGAGGACGCGCGGCGCTCCTTTTCAGCAAAGTCCTGCCGCATAATCCAAACTTGAAAATACTCTGTTCCAATCCGGCCATGATGATCGGCCGCTACCGGGAACTGCTGCGGTCCGATATGGCCCGGAGCCCTTTTGTCGCGCCCTCTTCCATTCCAAAGCTCCAGCCGCGGCCGGGAATGAGTCGCACTGGTGGGTATTTTCGAGTTTGCGAATTGAAAGAAGACCGGCTGCGGATGAAAGGTTGGGCGCTGCTCGAGGAACGAGGAGCAGCGCCCTTTGTCCTTTTCGCGGATCGGACCAGGGGAACTGAGGCCGTCCCTTTCTCTGTCGCTCCGACCCGCAACGAGAGTCCAAAAGGAGCCCCGCACGGCGTGCGCGACTGCGGGTTTGAGATCAAAATCGAGGCGCCTAAGCTGCCGGAAGGGCGGGTCGAGATCAGCGCTTGGGC
>DATBDG010000213.1:0-3191 GCA_036270055.1 Chthoniobacterales bacterium | reverse complement strand
CTCGGAATCTTTCGAGGACAAGCCCGAAGTCGGCTCGTCGAAAAGGTAAACGTCGGCCGAACCGATCATGTCGAGGCCGATGTTGAGGCGTTTTCTTTCGCCGCCGCTGAGGGTTTTCTTGACCGGGCTGCCGACGATGCTGTCGCGCCGTTCGCTCAAGCCCAGCTCGATCAGTTTGCCTTCGAGGCGGCGCGTGCGATCGCGGCGGGAGAGGTGCGGGGAGCGGATGGCGGCGGCGAACTGGAGATTTTCGCCGATCGTCAGGTGCTCGTCGAAGGCGTCATCCTGCGGGATGTAGCTGACGTAGCGCTTGAGCGTGTCGAGGTTGTGATAAAGCGGCTGACCGTTGAGAAGGACATTGCCCTGTCCCGGTTGCAATTGACCACCGAGCACGCGCATGAGGGTGCTCTTGCCAGAGCCGCTCGCGCCCATCACGCAGACGAGTTCGCCGCGACTGAGGGCGAAGGTAATGCCATCGAGCCCGACCTCGCCGCTGCCAAAGCGGTGATTGATGTCGATCACCTCGAGGTTGCGAATGATGTTGCGTTCTTCTTCGATGATGCGCTCGGAAAAATCGCAGCGCAGGAACTGGCCCACATCGATACGAATGGTGTCGCCGTCGATCAGGGGAGCGGTGCCGCGAACCGCCACGTCGCCGACCATGATCGGGCGATCCGCTTCCAGCACTTCGAGAACGCCGACGCGCTTGTCGTAGTCGCAGGAAATTTTTAGCAGGACATCGCCGGCCGTGCCGGGCGAAAGGAGGATGTCATCTTCCTCGAGCAGGCTCGGATTGTTTGAGACGAGGTATTCGGATTTGGACGCCTTGAGTTGAAAGCGGCCGCCGAGAGCACGGGCGCGCCGGCGCAGATCGAAGAGATCCATCTCGGTATCGTTATGAAAAACGATCCGGTCATCCAACGACGCCTCGACTTCGGTGTTCGCCTTGAGTTTGACGCCGTTGAGTTTGGCGCGCACATCGCGCAGTGCTTTGACCCGCACCTTGAGCCCGAATGTCACCTGGAGTGAACTCTCCCGGGTGCGCGAGCGCTCGAGTTCGACCTCGTCGGAATCCTTGTTCACGCGCACAAAGATTTGCGGGAGCGAGACGTTTTTCTTGGCGTTGAAATAGTTCGCCAGGTCCTGGAAGGAGAGCACATAGTCGCCCACCAGAATGCGTTGCCCGGGATAGATCCGGCAAAAGCCGCCACGCCCGAGCGGCCGGCCGCGCACGGAGACCGCTTGCGTGCTGTAGTTTTTGAGCAGGATCAGATCGTGATAGCGGAAAGCGAGAAGACGATCGGTGCCAGTGAGACTCTTTAGATTGACGTCGCAATTTCCGTTCCCACCGAAGGAGATTGCTTCGAGAGGCGACGCGCCCCGCTGGTAAACCTCCTGGTCGGAATCCTCTGAAGCGTTGAGCTGATAAACGATATCGATCGCTTGCGCCGCCATACCGAGCTGCGACATGAAAGAGTAAAATGCGACCACCTGCTCTTGCTTGAGGCCCGCCTGCGAGATCAAATCATAGAGCTGGACCCCGAGCATGATCTTGCGATCGGCGCTCAATGAAGCCGCCAGTTTTTGCGCCATGGCGGAGAGATCCTGCTGCTCGTAAAGCGCCTGCCGAAAAAGCATTCGCAGTTCTGAATAAACCGCTTCCGGATAATCGTAACGCAGGAATCCGAGGCTGGAGTCGATCTCTTCCTCGAGCAGAACGCCGTCGGCTTTGGAGAAACTGGCCAGCACTTGGATGAGGAGCGGGAGCAGATTCGGCCCTTCGGCGACGCTCCGCGGCTTGCGCATGGCGCGCCGCATCCAGAGCCGGCCGCGACGTCGTAGCCGGTAGGCGAGCGGCGTCACGCGCTGGACCGCGCGATCGATTTTATCTGCAAAGGTCGAGGCCGGTTCCGACATGAACTTATCGGGTCCAAGCTACTTCCGAGCCGCCTTCGGTGCAATGCAGCGGCCCGGGTCCTGCTCTTTTGCAATGGGCGAGGCTTCATGATACTTTCGCGCTTCGCGCCCTTTCAGCGCAGTCTCTCCTATGGCCCAGCCCGATCGAAATTCCCAAAAAGACAACAAACGCGGCGGCGGCGACCCGAACTTTAACTGGCGGGGCGTGATCCTATTCGCGATCGCTTTTGCCCTGATTGGGCTCGCCGTTCTCTTTCGCGGCGGGGCTGGCTATGGCACCGAGGAAGACGTGCCTTACAATCGCTTTCTCGAACTGCTCGAACATAAGCAAATCGTGAACGACCCGAAGTTCCCGCTCCGGCTCGTCGTCGAAGAAGGCCGGCCGACGCAGACCATTCGCGGCGCCTATTCGCGGCCCGGTGTCGGCAGCGAGCCGGCGCAGCAGGTGCCATTTCGGACGACGATTTACCTGAATTTTACAACCGATCTGCAGGAGAAACTGACCGCGGCCGGCGTGCCGATCGCGATCCGGACGGAATCGAATGTCCTCGCCCAGGCGTTGATTGGTTTTGTGCCGATCGCCCTTTTCCTCCTCATCCTTTACTTCCTCTTCCGCCAGCAAATCCGAATGGCAGGCAAAGGCGCGCTCAATTTCGGCAAATCGAAAGCGCGTATGCTGGCGCGGGACAAGAACAAGATCACCTTCAAGGACGTCGCCGGCGTTGAGGAAGCGAAGGACGAAGTGCAGGAGCTGGTCGAGTTCCTCCGTGATCCGAAAAAGTTTCAGAAGCTCGGCGGCCGCATTCCGAAAGGCGTGCTTCTCGTCGGCCCTCCCGGCACAGGTAAAACGCTCCTCGCGCGGGCCATCGCGGGCGAAGCCGATGTGCCGTTTTTCTCCATCAGCGGCTCGGACTTTGTCGAAATGTTTGTCGGCGTCGGCGCTAGCCGGGTGCGGGACATGTTTGAGCAGGGCAAGAAATCCGCCCCCTGCATTATCTTCATCGACGAAATCGACGCCGTCGGCCGCCATCGCGGACACGGCGTCGGCGGCGGTCACGACGAGCGCGAGCAGACGCTCAATGCGTTGCTCGTCGAGATGGATGGCTTCGACACTCAGGAAGGTGTGATCATCATCGCCGCGACCAATCGTCCCGACGTGCTCGACCCGGCGATCCTTCGCCCGGGTCGCTTCGATCGTCGCATCAACGTGCCGCGCCCCGACATGAACGGTCGGCTCGGTATCCTCGCGGTGCACACCAAAAAGGTCCCGCTGA
>DATBDG010000212.1:0-1834 GCA_036270055.1 Chthoniobacterales bacterium | reverse complement strand
AGAATCATTTCACCCGCCAGTTTTTCGAATTGCTGGATCGCGGGCTCCGCTAGAGGGAAAGCGGGCTTTGCGCGAGCAACGGCTGACCCGGTAAGCAAGGCGTGCCTAACGATTTGTAAAGCTGAAGCGCAACGCCTGGCGGAGGCGCGGGGGCAGGGTCGGGAGATGGCGGCGTTCGATCAGGAAGGTGATCACCCCGGCCAGTTCCTTGAAAATGTAGTTCCGGTTGACCGCGCCCTGAAGGTATTGCTCGCCGCTGCTCCCGCCGGTGCCGACCCGGCTGCCGATCATGCGGCGGACCATTTGCAGATGGCGATAGCGGAAGTTGCCCAGTTGTTCGTCGATCTCGATGAGGGAATTGAGGAGGCCGAAGGGGAGACGGAACATCGGCTCGTCGCGATAGAGCATGATGAAAAGCGCGGCCCGCAGCGCGGTCGGCCGAAAAGCGCCCCAGCCGGTTTTGAAAAAGATGTCGTCGAATTTGCCTAACAAATCCGCCTTCTCGTCGCGGTCGGAGAGGCTTTGCTCGTAGAGGACGCGGTAGCGAGTCCAGAAGGGCGAATAATCGCCGGCATCCGATTTGTCAGGCGTCTCCTCCCAATCGCGCCAGAATTCCTCGGCGAAGAACGGCGTGCGCTCGAGCCAGTTCTCGACCAGTTCAAGAAGCGTTGGCTGCTTTTCAAAGTCTGTAATCTCGGCAAAGTCCTCTTCGTTAAACCCGCCAAACTGCGTGTGCTTGTAGTAGTCGGGCCGGAAACGATTTTCGATCTTCAGACCTAACGACGCCTCGATCTGCCGAAATTGTTTGCTTTGGAATCCGGAGGCGCCATGGAGCAGCTCGCGGAATTCGAGGAAATCGAGCGGCGTCATCGTTTCCAGCACGTCGACCTGGTGATTGAGCAGTTTCCAAATCTCCACCACGCGTTTCAGGCGATGCACGACAAGGTTCATGTCCGGGCCATTGTCGTCGGCGGCCGGCTGGCTCAGGACTTCCTTGCAGGCGGTGATCTCGTGCAGGATCTGCTTGAACCAAAGCTCGTAGGCCTGGTGGATGACGATGAAAAGCATCTCATCGTGCGCGATCAGTTTGCCCTCCTTGAGGCTGAGCGGTTTTTGCAGCTCGAGGAGGCGCTCGATCCCGAGGTAATCGCCGTAATACTGGGTCGGGCGCTCGTGATTGATCGGGCATTCCATCGCCGCAGTCTCGCGCAAGGCGCGGGAGGGCGTCAATGCGCGGCGGCTTCTTTCAGGTCGCAAATCGCGACCACCTCAAGAGCCGATCCGCCGACGCGGGGGTCTCGGGCGGAGTGCGAGGAGTGGTTTCAGTCGTTTCCAAATGAGCTGGAGCATCGCCGGGCGTTGCTTCGTTGATGGAGGTCGTTCTCCGCTATATCATTGCCCCGTGCCTTTGGACAATGCGCACCGATTTGAGCTGATGGAAAATCCCGCCCGTGGATGAGTCAGGGCGGGAGCGTCCCCTGACCGGACCGGGATCGACAGCAACGAAATCGCCGAAAAAAATTCCCCTCTCGCCTTTGCGTTTCTGGCTGCTTGCGATTGTGATCGGCCTCGTGGCCGGCTGCGGCGCGGTCGTCTTCCGCGGAATGATCGGGTTCTTCCACAATCTTTTCTTTCTCGGAAAGATCTCGGTTTTCTACGACGCCAGCGTCCATACGCCGCCGGGTCCGTGGGGGCCATTGATCATCCTTGTGCCAGTGATCGGCGCCGTCGGCGTGACGTGGCTGGTGCAAACATTCGCGCCGGAAGCGCGCGGCCACGGCGTGCCGGAGGTGATGGACGCGATCTATTACAACAAGAGCATCATCCGGCCGGT
>DATBDG010000211.1:0-2362 GCA_036270055.1 Chthoniobacterales bacterium | reverse complement strand
TGCGCGATGCCGACCCGCACCAGAGTCAGCCCGGCGTCTACCGCCTGAAGAAAATTCAGGCCGCTTATCTGACAAACACAGCAGAGGAAATCGGCGCCCGCCTCATCGGTGCCTCCCAAATTCTGCTCGCCGGCCGTGAGCTCGCCTCTCTCGGCTCGCTCGATTCGCAATTGCGCGATTATCAGCGCGGCGGTGTTCGCTGGCTCGCCGCGCTAGCGGCGCAGAATCTCGGCGGCATCCTGGCGGACGAGATGGGCCTCGGCAAAACCGTTCAGACCCTCGCCCTGCTCCTTCTCAATCGCGGCCATGGCCCAGCCCTGGTCGTTTGTCCCACCTCCCTCCTCGTCAACTGGCAGCGGGAGGCGGCCCGTTTCACACCGGAGCTGAAGGTTCTGATGATCGATGGACCAAATCGCGCGGAAAAGATCGCGCGTCTTCCGGAACAGGATCTTGCCCTAACGAGCTACGGCCTCCTGCGGCGCGACGCGGAACTCTACGCTGGCCTCCGCCTGCGCACGGTCGTGCTCGACGAAGCCCAGCACATCAAAAACCCCGAGACCCAAAACGCCCAGGCCGCCTTTAGCCTCAACGCGCAGCAGCGTTTCGTCCTTACCGGCACCCCAATGGAAAACTCGGTGCGCGACCTTTGGTCGCTCATGAATTTTGTCGCTCCAGGTTATCTTGGCAGCCGCGCCGACTTTCGCGAGCGTTACGAGAAGCCGCTCACAACCAATCCCGAGCAGGCGTTACAGCGCCGCCTCGCCCGCCGGCTCCGGCCGTTTCTCCTCCGCCGCCGCAAAATCGATGTGGCCCGTGAGCTGCCGGAAAAAATCGAGCAGGTCGTACCGTGCGAGCTCGGGGCGACCCAGCGCGCGACCTATAATGCGCTCCTGCGCGAGATTCAGCAGGGCATCGGGACGAGCCGAGCGCAGGACGGCGCGATGCGGATCAAAATGTTGACCGGTCTGCTTCGCCTCCGTCAGGTTTGTTGCGATCTCCGATTGCTCGGACTCGCGCCTAACGAGAAGGGCGATACCTCCGCCAAGCTCGATCTTCTCGACGAACTGCTCGAGGAGATCATCGACGGCGGTCACCGCGTCCTCGTCTTCAGCCAGTTCGTCAAAATGCTTGATCTCGTTCGGGAACGGCTGGAGGCGACCGGCACCGCCCATTGTTATCTCGCCGGCCCGACGAAGAATCGGCAGGAAGAAGTCGACCGGTTTCAAAACGATGATTCGGTGCCGGTCTTCCTCATCAGTCTCAAAGCCGGGGGCGTCGGGCTCAACCTTTCGGCGGCCGACACTGTGATTCATTTCGACCCGTGGTGGAACGCGGCGGTCGAAGCGCAGGCGACGGATCGCGCCCATCGCATTGGGCAAAAACGGGTCGTTACCTCTTACAAGCTGATCGCACGCGAGACGGTCGAGGAAAAGATTCTCAACCTGCAAAAGCGAAAGCGCGAGTTGGCCAGCGCCATGCTCGAAGCCGAGGAGCCGCTCATGACCGGCCTAACGACGGGCGACCTGGCGGAATTGCTCGGCTAGTCCGAGCCTTGCCGCCCGCTCTTTCTCGCGCCATAAGCATCTCGTGGCCCAGCAGCAGAGCGATCAGCAGGCGCCTCCCCGGGGCGCGGCGGTAAAACAGTTCTTCGTTGAGCTGCAACGACGCAAAGTCTATCGCGTCGCGGTCGGCTACATCGTCGTTGCCTGGGTTTTGGTGCAGGTCGCAACCCAGGTCTTTCCTTTCTTCGAAGTCCCGAACTGGACGGTGCGACTGATTATTCTCGGCCTCTGTCTCGGGTTCCCGATCGCGGTCATCCTCGCCTGGGCCTACGACATCACCCCGACGGGGATCAAGCGAACGGATGATGTCGCGCCAGCCTCATCGGTGCCCGCGCCGGCCGTGCCGGAGAAAAGCATCGCGGTTCTTCCTTTTGAAAACCTGAGCGACGATCGCGAGAACGCCTTCTTCGCCGACGGCGTGCACGACGATATTCTCTCCAGCCTGGCGCGGATCGCCGACTTAAAAGTAATCAGCCGCACTTCCGTCCAGCAGTACCGCACCGGCGCACGCAACCTGCGCGAGATCGGCGAAGCGCTCGGGGTCGCTCACGTCGTCGAGGGCACGGTCCGCCGCTCCGGCAACCGGGTGCGGGTGAACGCGCAGCTCATCAATGCGCGGACCGATGCCCATATCTGGGCCGAGACTTTCGACCGCGAACTGACGGACCTTTTCGCGATCCAAACCGAGCTGGCGGAACGAATCGCCGGAGCGTTGGAAGCTAATCTTTCGCCGCGGGAAATGGCCGGACTCCAGATGCCGCCGACGAAAGATCTCGCGGCCTACGATCTCTACATTCAGG
>DATBDG010000210.1:0-28138 GCA_036270055.1 Chthoniobacterales bacterium | reverse complement strand
GTTTGGTTCCCCGTGACGATGCTGACTGCGTCCGGTATTTCCAATACTCGCGCTTCCTACCTGGATGTCGCGCGGACGCTCGGCGCGGGCCGCGCCTACCTGATTTTCCGGGTCGCGATCCCAGCGGCTTTGCCGAACATTTTTCTCGGACTCTTCATGGGATTGGGCACTTCGTTCCTGACCCTGGTCGTGGCCGAAACCGTGGGCGTTAAATCCGGTCTGGGATGGTATGTGAGTTGGGCCCAGGGGTGGGCCGAGTACGGCAAAGTCTACGGCGCTCTCGTCATCATGGCGGCGTTCTTTTCCACCATCATGACGGTGCTCTTCAAAGTGCGCGATCGCGTTCTCGTTTGGCAGAAAGGCGTCATCAAATGGTAAAACTCAACAGAGACATTCCGGAGTTAGACCGGGCCGCCGCCATCATGGTGCGCCATGTCACCAAGCGCTTTGATTCTCCCGATGGCGGCATCACTCCCGGAGCCCTCGCCTTGGATAACGTTTCGCTTTCCATTGCTCCCGGCGAGCTGGTCTCGATCCTGGGGCCGAGCGGATGCGGCAAGTCGACCCTGCTGCGGATGATCGCCGGTCTCCATGGGGCGACGAGCGGCGAGGTGTCGCTCGGCGCGGAACCAATCACCGCCCCAAACGCTGAGCGCGGTCTTGTTTTTCAGGACCCGAACCTCTTCCCCTGGCTCACCGTGCGCCGGAATATCGAGGTCGGGCTGGTCGCGCGCGGCGTGTTGCGCGAAAAGCGCGCGGAGGTTGACGAATTCATGCGCCTGGTTGGGCTGGAAGCATTCGCCAATTCATTTCCGCATCATCTTTCGGGCGGCATGGCGCAGCGCGTTTCGCTCGCGCGAGCCTTGATCAACCACCCAAAGGTGCTCCTGCTCGATGAGCCGTTAGGCGCGCTGGATGCATTCACCCGGATGCGAATGCAGGACGAAGTGCTGCGTCTCTGGCGCGCGCGTGGGACGACCATGCTCTTTGTCACGCATGACATCGATGAGGCGATCTACATGAGCGATAGGATCGTGATCATGACTCAGCGCCCGGGCAAGATTGAACAGATCATTCCCGTCGATCTGAAACGGCCGCGCGATCGGAGCAGCGAACGTTTCCTGCATCTGCGCGGGGAGATTCTGGAAACGATGCACTTCGCCGGCCAACCGATGGCTGGAAACAACCCGAGCTTTCAACGTTAGGGCTCTTCCCGAGTCTCAGACTATCAGTAATCTCCGCAGCAGATATGTCTTGTTGTGCTCGCTGTTTCTGGCGAACTGCGCGATCGCGGGTGAATTGACCGCAGTCGATTCGAAAAACGAGGTGACGGCTTCGGCCCCGCGACCCCGGCTTACCGTCTCCGGCTGGATTGAGGCCGGGGTGACGGTGAACTTCGCTTCGCCGGACGATCGTCAAAATTTCGGTCGTCTGCTCGACGACCGGTCGAACGAACCTTTGCTCAACCAATTCGCGGTCGTCCTGGAGCGAAGCCTCGACCCGGGAGGATCGAGTGGTTTTGACTGGGGGTTTAAGCTCGAGCTTTTCTACGGCAGCGACGCGCGCTACCTCCACTCGACCGGACTGTTCGACCTGACAACGAACGATATCGTGCAGCCAGACCTTCCCGAGGCGTGGGTTTTGGCCCATTTCCCGATCGCCGGGACCGCTGGCGGACTGGATGTCAAAGTGGGCAAATTCATGAACTGTTTCGGGGCGGACATGAGCGATCCGCGGATGAACGTCTTCTATTCCCACAGCTACATTTTCAATTTCGGCTGCCCGTTCTACGGCACGGGCGCCCTCGCCACGCTCCACGCAGCCGCTGCGCTCGATCTCTATGCCAGCATCGATCGCGGACTGAACGTCGCGATTGAGGACAACAACGATTCCCCCTCGTTTTATGGTGGCCTCGGCGGCAGCTTTGGCGGCGGGAGGGTCAGCTACGCCGCGCTCACCCACATCGGCCCGGAAAATCCAGACAACAATCACGATTACCGATATCTGAGCGATTTCACCCTGACTTGGAAAGTGACCGACAGGCTCACTTCCATCACCGATCTCAATTACGTCTACGAGGAGTCGTTCAACGCCCAAGGCTACGGGATCGCTCAATACTTCACCTACGCCCTGAATGACTGGCTGACCGCCGGCGTGCGCGGAGAAGTCTGGCGGGATGAGGACGGATTTTTCGTCGCGCAATTCGCATCGAACAACGATTTCATCCACTTCGCGCGCGGGGACGACACGGTTTTCGATCCGCGAACGGTGGGCGGAGGGCGCACGACTTACGGCGCGGTTACGGCCGGGCTCACTTTCAAGCCAACCGTGCCGAAACCGCTCACCGGCTTGATGATTCGCCCCGAATTGCGTTACGATCGAGCGCTCAATTCGAACCGTCCCTTCAATGATTCGTCAGACCGCGACATGCTGACGGCTGGCATCGACGTGGTTTTTTCTTTTTAGGGAAGTGTTGGTTCTCTTCTCAAGTCTGATACTGACACCGAGATTCGCGGGCCGCGCAATCTCGATTCGCCGCAGAACCTGAAGAAGCGCGACCTGATTTTTCATCTGATGGGAATGAGGCTGCGGGTCGGCGGTTCCGGCCTGAGCGGGGACTCGAAACTCGCCAAGGTCGAGTCGAAAAATTTTCGTCGTCGGCAGACCAATGCTCGTGCAAACGCCGGAGGCAAATCCTTCTGCGCATCGAAGCAAGGGTCAAAAGTGCGTCATAAGGCAACCTTATTGTTGTATTCTGAAATCGAATTCCTTAACCTTGGATGACAATCTGGTTTCCGAAGCCTTTCATCTCGAGTTCAAATCAACTCCGACGACTATCGGGAATTGACATGACATGAACGGTGCACCTAAAGAATTGGACCTGGTCGCTTCGGTCGCAGCAGCTCCCCGCTCCCAAGCCGAGCCGGGAACCGCAAACGCCCAGACCAAGCCTGCCATAAAGTCACGCCCCCAAACACTCCTCGCCGTTCCTGTGGCGTCAGCAATCGGGTTAGCCATTCACTATTTCATACCGAAAAGCGAGCCAGTCGTGCCGTCGAATTATTACCCGACACTGCTCCGTCTGATGTTTTGTCTCGGGCTGGTTCTGGCAATCGGGCAAATGTATTCCATGCCGCTCCGCCGCTGGATGCGTCGGATGTGCCCCATCCTCGGAGCGGCCATTTTTACGCTCGCAGTCTGGGAACTGGTCACGTCGTGCCTGGGATTGCTGCCGCTCCCATATTTCCCTGGGCCGGAGGGTGTCATGGGGGCGCTGGCAGACGACCGAGCTCTGCTTTTCGACAGCACCTGGCATTCGCTCATTCTGCTCCTTGGCGGTTATGCGATCGGGGTCACGGTGGCGCTCGTCACGGGGGTCACAATCGGCTGGTTCCCGCACGCCCGTTATTGGGGTATGCCGCTTCTTAAAGTGGTCGGACCCATCCCGGCCACGGCCTGGATTCCGCTCGCCATGGTAGTGGCGCCCTCGGCACTCTTTTCGGCCGTCGGTCTGGTCGCCCTCGCGGTCTGGTTCCCGGTCACGATGCTGACCGCCTCGGGCATTTCTAACACGCGCGCTTCCTATCTCGACGTCGCTCGCACGCTCGGAGCGAGCCGGCTTTATCTCATCTTCCGGGTCGCGATTCCGGCCGCGCTACCAAATATTTTCATCGGGCTCTTCATGGGCCTGGGCACCTCGTTTCTCACCTTGGTGGTGGCCGAGACCGTCGGTGTTAAATCCGGTCTCGGGTGGTATCTCTCGTGGGCGCAGGGGTGGGCCGAATACGGCAAGGTCTATGGGGCGCTGGTCATCATGGCGGCGTTTTTCTCCACGATCATGACCATGCTCTTCAAGCTGCGCGACCGCGTTCTGGTCTGGCAAAAGGGCGTGATCAAATGGTAACCGAAGAGCCGGTCGCAGAGGCGCAGGAAGCAGCGTCTCTAAGGATTTGGCACGTCACGAAGGAATTTCTGTCGCCGGATGGAGGAATGACCCCGGGCGCGCTGGCGCTGGACGATGTTTCACTCTCGATCGCGGCAGGAGAACTGGTCTCGATCGTTGGGCCGAGCGGCTGCGGCAAATCGACGCTCCTGCGCATGATCGCCGGTCTCGTCGCGCCGACCTCGGGCGAGCTCTCGATCGGCGCGCAACCGATCACCGAGCCGAGCGCAGAGCGCGGCTTGGTTTTTCAGGATCCAAATCTTTTCCCGTGGCTGACGGTGCGACGCAATATCGAAACCGGACCGCGGGCACGGGGGGTGTTGCGAGAGAAACGGGAGGATGTCGACAAATTCATGCGTCTAGTCGGTCTGGAAGCGTTTGCCAATTCTTTCCCGCACCATTTGTCGGGCGGGATGGCGCAGCGTGTCGCGCTCGCCCGCGCGCTCATCAATCATCCCAAAGTGCTCCTGCTCGACGAGCCGCTCGGCGCGCTCGATGCCTTTACCCGGATGCGGATGCAGGACGAAGTGCTCCGCCTTTGGCGCGCCCACGGGACTACGATGCTGTTTGTGACCCACGATATCGACGAGGCGATTTACATGAGCCATCGCATCGTCATCATGACGCAGCGCCCCGGCAAGATCGAACAGATCATCCCGGTGGATTTGGAACGTCCGCGCGATCGCAGCAGTGAAGATTTCCTGAGCCTGCGCGGCGATATTCTGGAGACGCTCCACTTCGCCGGGCAGCCGATGGCCGGCAACAAGAGCTAAGCCGCATTCATCCGCGGTTGCGCGAATCGCAGTGGACGTGCTGGCCCGGTTGCCTTAGATCATCTCTCTTTTTTGCCAACCCAAATGCCGCGCCGACCAAAAATCCCACTTGAAGGTGACCCGGACGAGACTGCACCACGTTTGCCGGCGACCACTCCTCCGCTCGGGCCCGGGGAACCGACCGACTTGGAGCTGATGCACGGTATCCAGGAGGAGGACCCCGAGGCGCTTTCCAAGCTCTATGATCGCTACAACGGGATCATCAAGGCGCTCATCCTGCGGGTCGTGCATAACGAGGCGGAGGCAGACGACTTACTCCAGGAGATCTTCATGGAACTCTGGAACCAAGCCAAAAATTTTTCCGCACAAAAAGGCAAACCGCTCGGCTGGATGGTAACCCTGGCGCGGCGGCGGGCGATCGACGGCCTGCGCAAAAAGCAGGCCTACATGAGAGCGGGGGAGCGTTTGCAGAATGAAACCGAACAGCAACCGGACGCCTGGGTTCACAACGCGACCGAGGAAGAAATCAACTTCTCCGACACGCGCGTTTTAATCCGCCAAGTGATCTCGAGCCTACCTCCCGCCCAGCAGCAGGCAATCGATCTCGCATTTTTTCGCGGCATGAGTCAGCGCGAAATCGCCGCAAATACGAATACACCATTAGGGACGGTGAAAACCCGCCTCGAATTGGGGTTGAAAAAGATTTATGAGGGCCTCAAGGAACTAAAAGATGAGCTTTGAAGAATTCCAGAACCGCGCCCGGCTCTACGTGATTGGCGCGCTGGAAAACGGCGAGACGCGCGAATTTGCGGAAGCGCGGCGCGAGTTTGGCCAGAGGGCGGAAGATTTTATCACCGAGTGCTACCGCCTCCATGAGGCTTTTGCCCTCAGTCTGCGGCCCGCCAAATCGTCCGCCGCCCTTAAGGAGCGGCTGATGAAAATGGTGCGGGAGCGCAAAGAGCAGGGCGGAACAGGCGGCGAACCGCAAGGCTCCTAGGCTCTCTTATTCGTTAGGTGGCGAGGGCGGCGGAGCGTTCTCGCATTCCATTTCCCGCAGGATGAATTCCTGGAGGAAACCGTAGAAGTTGACCTGAAAAAGGCTCAGGTCGCGCCGGGACCCGATCGGGGAGCGATAATGATCGCAGAGCTCGGCCTCGTTGAAATCGTATTTGGCTGCGATCGCAAGCCGGGCCTGGTTGAGCGCGTTGAGCCAGGCATCGCAATGCTCGCGCGGAATGCGCAGGGCGCTGTTGGCGAACGGTTTTTCCGGCGCGCTGAGCTGTTCCAGGTCGGTCTCGACCGTTTCGGTCGCGCTCTGGAAATGGCGCCGCAATCCGGGCTCGACATAAAGTTTCCACTCCGCGCAGAACTCTTTTTCGTTACGCCCGGCCGGCGCACTGAAGAGACGCGCCTCGGCCGCGGGCACCGCCTCGGGATTGGTGCTGGCCGGAATCTGGCGCAGGAGCTCGGCGAGGAAGGGATCAATTTCGCTGATTTCGAGCGCGCCGTTGTTGCGGAAGACTTCCATCTTTATTTCATCTGCTCGATCGTGGCCAGGAGCAGATAGCCGTGCAATTGCTGCACGAACAATTCGGCCCGTTCCCGCACTCCGCTCCACAAAATCGAGCGTCCCTTGCGATGCACTTCGAGCATGTGCATCTCCGCCTTCTCCTTCGGATAACCAAAGACTTTCTGGAAAACCATCGTGACGTAATTCATGAGGTTAACCGGGTCGTTATGCACGACCACATTCCAAGGCAGATCGAGCACTTCTTTGGTTTCGGTTTTCTCCGTGATGGCCGGGCTTTCGACTGCACTGGAAATCTCCGGAAACGCTTCCATAAGAACAAAGAGGGCGCCTCAGTTCCCGATTAACAATCGCCATAAATCCGGAAAGCGAGCGAGCCGAAGCATAACGAAAAAGATAACACGCGAAGCGCGTGAGGCAACGACGGAAGGCGGGGCTGGAGGACGAGCCGCCTCCGGCCGACGTGGTCGGCTTTTGATAGAACAGGGATGGGGCTGGGCCCGTCAGGAAAGGGCAGCCGCGCTACTCCAAAGTCCGGACGCCGGGTGTGTTGCGCGACGCCAGCCTAACGATTCGTTCCTGAACCGAGTGCATGCGCCGGCGGGCGGCGGGATCGTGATCGTCGAAACCGTGAAGATGGAGGAGGCCATGGACGAGATAAAGTCGCAGCTCGTGCTCGAGTGAAGTCCCGTAAGCAGCGGCCTGCCGTTCCGCGGTTTCGACGCTGATGAAAATCTCGCCGTGCTGGAATGTGATCACATCGGTCGGCCCGGCGATCTGCATAAAGCGGCGATGTAGTTGGGCCATTCTGCGATCGGAGACGACGAGGACGCCGAGGTCTCCATGACTCGTTAGGCCGGCTCCCGGCTCCTGGCGGCAAAGAAGCAGCGCCCGCCGCGCGAATCGCTCAAGCGCCATCCGGTCGCACGCGATCTTGCGCTGTAGATTGCGGACGAAGATCGGGGCTGGTTCGGAAGGTTCCTTTTTCATCCCTTCGGCTTTCGATCAAGCGCCACGAGCTCCTGATAGAGCGCTTCCAACCTGGGCAACCCGAGCCCGGCAGCTTTTCCGCGCCGGAGTGGTTCGCCCCAGATCGGTTCGATCTCGAGCGGTTGGCCGGCCAGATAATCAGCCACCGTCGAGGGTTTGAATTCGCCCATCGTTTCCGTCCGCTTCATTTCCTCGAGGGCGAGGGCGGTGGGCAGGTTTTGTCCGCCGGCATTCGCGATCGCAATCGTTTCGTCCATCAGTTCCAAAGCAAGTTTGCGCAAAGCGTCGTCGGCCAAAATTTTCGCGGTGTCGAGTCCGCCGTGGACGACCGCGAGGCCGTTGAAGGGGATGTTCCAGACCAGTTTGCGCCAACGCTCGCGGAGGAGATCGGCCGTCACGCTGCAAACCACCCCGCAACGTTTGAACTCCCAGGCAATGTCGTGCGTGCGCGGCCGCGGATGACCGCCAAATTCTCCAATGATCAGGCGACCGGAATCGGAGCGCTCGACCACCCCGGGTTCGGTGCGGGTGAGGCAGATGTAGCAAATTCCCCCCAGCACTCGCTCGGCGCCAAAATGTTCAGCCAGAAACTCCTCGTTCCCGAGCCCGTTTTGCAGGGTCAGGATCGCGGTCTTTTCGCCTAACAATGGTGCGAGGAGCGCCGGCAGCTCGGGGTTGGAGGTCGTCTTGACCGCCACCAGGATGAGATCGCACGGCCCGATTCCGATCGTGGTCTGATGGGCCTGCACCTTCGTGATATGGAGGTTTTCCGTCCGGCTGCGCAGGCGCAGACCGCGTTTTCGCACCGCGGCGAAATCGCGGCGCAAAAGGAAGTGCACCTCGCGCCCGAAATGGGCCAATTTCCCGCCGTAATAAAGTCCGATCGCGCCCGCGCCCACAACGGCGATGCGAAGGTTCGGCAGCTTGTGGCGCGAGCGCATGGGAGCGGAGCGACTTCGACCAGTCCTAGCCCATCGGGCGCTGCTCGGCTTGGAAATTTCGTGTGATGAGGCGGGCGCCTTTGTTAAAGGTGAAGTAGGCCCAGGCCCACTGGAATAGGACCGCGATCCGATTCCGGAAACCGACCAGATAAAGAACGTGGACGAAGAGCCAGGCGAGCCACGCGGGCAGACCGCTGAAATGGATGAAATTCAAATCCGCGACGGCGCGATTGCGGCCGATCGTCGCCATGCTCCCTTTGTCCCAATAATAAAAGCGCTGTGGCTTTGCCCCTTCGATCATGTGCAGAATGTTTTTTGCCGCATGGCGCCCTTCCTGGATCGCGACCGGCGAAACCCCCGGGAGCGGTTTGCCATCTTTTGGCGAAGTGAAGTTGGCCAGGTCGCCGATCACCTGCACTTCCGGATGGCCCGGGATCGTGAGATCGTCCTGCACGATCACCCGCCCGGCCCGATCGACCGGCACGCCTAACGTCTTGCCGACAAAAGAGGCCACGTTCCCCGCCGCCCAGATTTTCACCCGGCAGGGAATGAATCTCCCTGACACTACCAAGCCGTCGTCGGTCAGATTTGTGGCATGCGTGCCGGTGATGACTTCGACCCCCAGCTCCTGCAACTGCTTGAGCGCGCTGGCCGACAAATCCTCCGGATAAGCCGAGAGCACGCGCTTGTCCCCCTCGACCAGAATGACGCGCGCAGTCGACGGATCGATGTGCCGAAAATCCTTCGCCAAAGTCTCGCGCGCGATCTCTGCGATCGCCCCGGCCATTTCCACGCCGGTCGGCCCACCCCCAATGATGACGAAGTTCATCGCCGCCGCCCGCGCTTCGGGGTCCTGCGTTTTCTCCGCGAACTCGAAGGCGAGAAGGATGCGTCGCCGGATTTCGACTGCGTCTTCAAGGCTTTTCAGACCGGGCGCGATTTTCTCCCACTCGTCGTGCCCGAAATAGGAATGGCGCGAGCCGGTGGCGAGAATCAAATAATCGTATTTAAACTCGCGCTCCCTTGTGCGCACGCGGCGCGTCTCGACGTCGACCGCCTGCACTTCGGCCAGGATCACCTCGATGTTTTCATATTTGCCGAGAACGCCGCGCACCGGCGCCGCGATATCGGCTGGGGAAAGGGCGGCGGTCGCCACCTGGTAGAGCAGCGGCTGGAACAGATGATGGTTCGTGCGGTCGATGACGGTGACACGGACCGGCTCATTTCCGAGATGTTTGGCGGCCTCGAGACCGCCAAATCCGGCCCCCACGATCACGACCCGCGGGCCGGCCTTGGCTTGATTTTCCATCGCCGGAATGATCCGCAGATTCACCGGGCGGTAAACAGAAAATCGGTTGTCAGCCCGGGGCGACGTGCTTATCTTCCGCGCCTTATGCCGAAGTCCATTGCGCGCAGCAAGACGAGGAAAGCAGTCGCGAAACGGTTCAAGATCACCGCCACCGGTAAGGTCCTGCGTTCCCATGCGACGCGCCGTCATCTCATGGCGACGAAGAACGCCAAGCGCAAACGCCAGCTCGCCAAATCAGCCGTCGTGCACAAAACCGACGAGCAGCGGATCAAGGCCAATCTGCCTTTCAACTAAGGCCCCGGGCCGCCCGATTTTTTCCTGCCGCGGAAAGCTTGACGCTTCCCGCGCCCTTACTACAAGGTGGGCCACTTATGAGATGTGCCTCCTTGCTCCGGCTCGGGCTCTTTGCCCTCATCCTCTCCGCCGCCGTCGGACTTTCTTTTGAGTCCGCGAATGCCCAAACCGGGGCCGCAGATCGGGCCCGGGTCCTCACGACTCAGCCGCCTCCGATTGCTCAACCCGGCGGCGTGACGGGCGAAGGGGTTGACCAGGGCTACGCGGCCGCCAGCCCTAACGACACCGATCTCGGCGAGCAGGCCATCCTCAAGCGGGTGGAAAAATACGAGCCCTTTACCCTCGAGACCGGGGTCCCGATTTACTACACCTCCAACGTCGCCCTCGTCGACCGCGGCCGGATGAGCGACGTCATCATCGCGCCTGTCGTCGGTCTCACCTACGCGCCGAAATTCCAGAAAACCCTCTATGGGGAATTCACCCTTCGGCAGCAGTTTTTCTACTACCAGGATTTCAGCAGCTTCAACTTTGCCAGCTTCGATGCCATCGCCGGCCTCGCCTATTACATGCCGTCGTTCCACAATCTGGTCCTGCGGGCCAACCTCGATTACAATCGTCTCACCCCCACGGACGACTTCGACGATTTCTTTTCCGACGTCTCGCTCAACTTGAATGCCGAGCTGCCGATCCGGATTGGACGGGCCCAGCAAATCTCGATCGGGGCGACCGCCGCCGTCAGTCTCTACGCCACGCCCGATCCTCCGCAGCGCAATGATTTCGGGATTTACGTCGGCTACTCCGTCAATCTCAGCCGCAGCTTCTCGCTCAACGCCGCCGGAAACATTGTCGTCCGACCGTACGATTCCGGGGGCCGCACCGATGTCAGCGAAATCCTCTCCTTTAGCGCCAACTACCACGTCCGCGACTGGCTGACGCTGAGCGCGATCAGCACTTTCGTCGCCAACCAATCCAACCGCGACATCTTCGACTACGAAGTCTTCAACGGCGGCGGCGGAATCACCCTCAGCTTCAAGTTCTGAGCGAGCGGGGCCGTAATCGTCCTTTCGCCTTCGGCAGGAATCGCGGCTATCGGCCGCGCGACGCTACGCTTGGGATGACAAGCGATTCCTTATCCAACCCGCAGATATTAGCTTGACCATCGAAACGAGCTGGAGTCATGATCGTCCACCCTGGTGATTTCCCGGCTCGGACAATGGGTTCGACGCCGACGGCTCGCGTCCGGGCCATTTGAAGCGTCGATTTCTGTAAAAAAACCTTGAATAAGACCGCTTCACTTTCGTTAGGGCGCTGGGAGGCCGATGATCGCCGTAGTTTTTCATCGGGCACCGTGCGGAGCAGACCTCTTCTCGTCGCCTTTTTATTTCTCCTTTGTTCGCTCCTCTCCGCGCCGGCCGCGCCCTTGAACGAAGCTCGCGTCAGCCAGGTCATTCGACAGGTCACCCTGCTCGCGCGGCAGGCCGCCCCGCGCCCCGCTGTGGTGCCCGACGAAGTGCGCGACGGCACTGCGGTGCGGACCGGCGTGCAATCGCGCGCCGAGCTCATCTTTAGCGATCAAACCCTCGCCCGACTGGGAGCCAATACCGTTTTCTCTTTCAACGAAGGGACGCGCAACCTGGAGCTGGGCGGCGGGGCCATGCTCCTGCAGGTGCCGAAAAATGCTGGCGGGGCCAGGATCAACACTGCGACTGTGACCGCGGCCATCACCGGCACGACGGTCATGCTCGAGTTTCACCCGAACGCTTTCATCAAGTTCATCGTGCTCGAAGGCACCGGCCGGATTTTTCTCAACGCGCACCTCGGCGAGTCGGTCCTGCTCCACGCCGGGCAAATGCTGATCGTTAGTCCGACGGCCACTCGTCTTCCCGAGCCGGTCGACGTCGATCTCGACCGGTTGATCGAAACTTCGCTCCTCATCACCGGGTTCGGTCCCTTGCCGAGCGATTTCCTGATCGCGAGTCAGATTCGGTTGCAGGACAGCGCGAAAACGGACGGGGAGTTGATCGAGACGAATCTCGTTATTCCCGGCGGAGGGACACTAGTCTCCGTCCTTCCCACGCCGCCGCCGGTTCTAGCGGGGACGGGCGTCGAGACACCGGGCGTTAAGGAGCCGACTCCGTCGCCAAGCCCATCGCCCTCGCCGAGCCCGAGTCCATCACCTTCGCCAAGTCCAAGTCCTTCGCCCTCGCCGAGCCCGAGTCCATCACCTTCGCCAAGTCCAAGTGCTTCGCCCTCACCCAGCCCGAGCCCGTCGCCTTCGCCAAGCCCGAGTCCGTCGCCCTCGCCGAGCCCATCACCGTCGCCAAGCCCGAGCCCTTCGCCTTCGCCAAGCCCGTCGCCATCTCCAACCGCTTCGCCCACTCCGGGCAAGGTGGGCCCGCCGCCGACCATCTCTTCGCCGGTCCCCTACATCATTGCAGACGACACAACCATCCTGACGGAGCCTTCCATCACGACCAACGGCGCAACCGATTACGGCACGATCTATCGCGGCCCGACGCAGGACGGTCCGCTTTCCGCCTGGATGTTCGCCGGGACCTCAACCTTCGATACGCAAAGCGGGCTCGATGAATTTTTCAGCAGCCCCGACCATTTGTCCCTGGCTGCGCTGAAATTTCTCGCCCTCCGGTTGATCGGCAATCCCACCATTTCGACCGGAAACGGCGGCCCGACAAAACTCGCGCTCATCAGTGTGGATGATTTCACTTCCGGCCCGCCCGGCGGCGTCCTTACCTTCAGCGGCCTGGATACCCTCCTCCTCACGACCCAGGAGGGCTCGATCACCCTCACCTCCGATCTCGCCTTTCAGGATATCGCCACGCTTTACCTCTACGCTCGTGGTCCTGGCTCGAATCTGACCCTCGATTCGTCCGTCAGCGGCACAACCAATCTCTTCCTCGTCGCTGAGGGAACTATTCTGGCGAGTAATAGCCTAACCATAAGTGGAACGGGTGCCGGCTCGAGCATTTTCCTTCTCGCCGGGGAGAATATCGAGATCGGCGGCGACCTCGCCTTATCGATCGAAGCAGGGAATCCGCTGAGCGGTGAAGACGCCGGAATCACCGTCAATGCCGGCGGCGACGTGAATGTGGGAGGAGCCATCAGCATCGACGGGAGCGTGATCGCGGGGGGCAACCTCTTCGCGGGCGGTCTCGTTCAGGTCGCTGATCTGCTTAGCGCGGGCGGCTCAATCTTCGCTCCAGCCGTGAGCGCGACCAGCCTGGAGGCCGGGTCCGACATCACGATTGATGCGACGGGTCACGAGTTTGGATTCGGCATCGCGGCGGACTCGGTCACAGCGGGCGAAACGCTGCGTTTGATCAATGCTCCGAGCATCACCTATCTCCACACCTCGAGCGACGGAAGCGTGGGAGAGACTCCGGTCGATTTCAACCTGACGGCAACCTCCATCGTGAGCAGCGGCGCCACGATTCCCACGCTCCTTTTCAACGGGCTCGACGGAACTCCGAATTTTGCGAATGACAATCCGGGCAATGGCGGCCACGTCACGCTCAGTCTCATGGGCGCTGCCGGCCTAACGATCGGCGCGGGCGGCGCCTTTGCCGGAGTCGAAGCGAATGGCGGAAGTTTTGGCGCCGATTCGACCGGCGGCGGGAACGGCGGCATCGTCGAGATCACGGCTACGGGCGACATCCATCTGAGCGACGGAAATATTTTTGCCAGCTCCGGCCGGGCGCCTGTGGAAGGCCCGGCTACGCTCGGAAGTGGCGGAGCCGTCAATCTCACCTCGGGAGGCGCCATCACGGTCGATTCCACGATCGAAGTTTCGTCTGATGAAAACGACGGCAAACCCCAGGAGCCGTCTCGGCGCAGCGCGAGCGGTGGCAACATCAGCTTAACGAGCACCCGGCAGACCGCCGGGACCGCCATTTTGATCAACAACACCGGACAGTTGCGCGCCCTCCTCGACCAGGTTGCTCCCGGACCCGGGGGCAAGATCACCATCCTCGCCAGCGGCAACGGCGGCAGCAACGTGACTGTCGATGGCAGCGCGCAGGCGGATCGCGGAACGGTTGATATCCGCCACACCGGCGCCAACGGCCGAGTCGATCTCGGCGCCAACGCGAGCGGCTCGGCCTCTGTAACTTTGCGCGGCGACCTGGTCAAAGCCGGCGCCCTCGGCGACCACGGGACCCTCACGATCGGTCGCGGACTCATCTCGGCCGACGACACGCTCAAGCTTTACGGCGCGAGCGCGAACGGCGAGGTGCGATTCATCGACAACGTCACCATCGGCGGCCGCAATCTCACCATCATCTCGGCGGACACCGTCACCATCAATAACGGCAAGATCGTGACAGTGAATGGCGCCCGCGCCGATGTTTACACCGGCTTCCAGGGAGAGGTGCCGAAAGCCAATTACTCCGGATTTGGTGGAAACGGCTCGACCACCGGGACGTTCGGGGGCGCCGGAGCAAACAACCCGCGCCCGATCGGGCAGGCACCTCCCTTCGACGGGCCTCCGGGCGGCTAACGGTTCGGTTTTCTCAGACCATCCTGGCGGGCAGGCCGGCCGGCTTTTTTTGAGCCGGTTCGAGGACGAATTTGCTCGCCATCGGTCGTTCCTTTTCGGTAGGTTTTTGGCCTTTTGCACGAAAGCCGTGAAAAAGACCACTCTCAGATCTTCTGCCCGCCAACCTTCTCATCGCGCTCTCGCCAACTCGCCCGTTGGACCCTTCGCCCCTGGTACGGCGATCATCATTTCTCTTCTCCTCGCCCTGCTGCTGGCGCAATCGCCGGCCGCGCAGCTCCAGGAAGCGCGGGTCAGTCAAGTGATCCGCGACGTGAAGCTTCTTCCGCAGCAGGCCGCCCCCCGGCCGGCGACGATCAGCGATCAGATCCGTCCCGGGACCGCCGTCCGCACCGGCCAGGAATCGCGCGCCGAACTCACTTTCACCGATCAGACGCTCACCCGCCTGGGCGCAGACACGATCTTTAGTTTCGATGGCGGGACGCGCAATCTTCAGCTCGGAGGCGGCGCCATCCTTCTGCGGGTGCCGAAGGATTCGGGCGGCGCGCAGATCAAGACCGCCGCGATCACTGCCGCCATTACCGGCACCACCTTGCTCCTCGAGTTTCATCCTGACGCCTTTTGCAAATTCATCATGCTTGAGGGCACCGGGCGAATCTTTCGCAACAACCGGGTGGGCGAATCGGTCCTCCTGCATGCCGGGCAGATGCTGATCGTGAATCCCAATGGCACCAGCCTGCCCGATCCAGTCGATGTGGACCTCGATCGTCTGACCAAGAGCTCCGCACTTTTGGGCAGCGATTTCGCTCCCATCCCGAGCCTCAATCTCATCCGGCGCGAGGTCGCGGTGCAGACCAAACAAAAAGAGGAGCAGGCGCTGCTCGAGACCAACCTCGTCATCTTCGGTGGTGGCACGAGCGTTTCCTTGCTCGATCCGACAGGCACCACGACTGCTGACCAGGCAAATGCAAATGAAGAGCGGATCGCCATGCTGGAACCGACCGCTTCGCCCACTCCTACTCCGAGCGTTACGCCCACCACGACTCCGACCCCGACGGTTTCGCCGAGCCCGACCACGACTCCGACGCCTTCCGTGACTCCGACGCCCACGATCACCCCCTCGCCCACGATTAGTCCCACACCTTCTGCGACCCCTACGCCATCCGTCACGCCTACTCCGACAGTTTCACCCTCTCCCACCCCGACAGTTTCGCCGACGCCGACCGTTACTCCCTCTGCGACGCCGACTCCGTCGATGACTCCTTCGCCCACGCCCAGCGCCAACCTCCAACCCGCGCTCGGCGGCACCGGCCTCTTCGTCACCGGAGCGGTCTCCTTGCTCTCGACCTCTCAACTCACCTTGCAGCTCGGTGGTCTGACCCAGGGCAGCGAATACGGCTTTATGAATGTGAACGGGAGCGTCGCTCTCGGCGGGCAGCTCGTCCTTTCGTTCGCGAACGGGTTTCAAAACAGCGTTACAAACGACGACCACTTCACCGTCCTGACGGCGACGAACAATTTCAGCGGCGTTTTCACGAATGTCGTCTCCGGCGACCGCCTCGCCACGAGTGACGGTTTCGGCTCTTTCGAGGTGACCTACGGCGGGAACAACGTCATCCTTTCCAACTTCCTTCCGAGTGGCGAAGGGCCGCTTGATTTCGCTGGGACCGACGCCCTCACCGGCAACGGCGGGAACGGCGGTACTTTTAGCCTAACGATGACGAGCTTCACCTTCGGCTCTGGCAGCGGAGAGATCCCGGGCGCTTATTTCAACGGAGGCGACGCCGCGCCTGGGTCTGCTTTCCTCGGCGGTAATGGTGGCACACTGGGGATCACTGCCACGACCGGTGATATCAAGGTCAACGCCGACATTGAAGCATCCACCGGTGCAAGCGGCAGCGATGTCCATGCCGGCAATGGCGGCTCCGTCTCGCTGACGACTAAAGATGGCGCGGTGACCGTGAACAATCGCATCCAGGTTTCGCACAACACCGTCAATCGACGGAGCGCTTCCGGAGGCTCGATCACCCTGAAGAGCGGCAAGACTGCCGGGGTCGCGATCAACGTCAGCGACACCGGCCAGCTTCTCTCCCTCCTCGACGCCGCCGCGCCCGGTCCCGGCGGGAAGGTGATCATTCAGGCGACCGCCCCGACCGGCGACGGCCAGATCAACATCAACGGCAAAGTCCAGGCTGATCGAGGGACGGTCGATATTCGTCATTCCGGGAGCAGCGGCCAAATCAATCTAACGAATGCCGACGTGCACGCCGACACTCTGAAAATAGCCGCGCTCGGGAGCAATGGTGTGCTGCGCGTCGGCGGCGGAAGTCTGAACGCCGACACGACCTTGCAACTCTATGCGCCTAATGGAAACGGCCAGGTGGTCTTCGTCGGCAACGTGAGCCTCAACGGCACGTCGACCAAGAGCATCGCAGGGAATAGCGTCACGATTAGCAACGGCGTCCTCGTCAACGTCACCGGTCCGAAAGCGTCGGTCTACGTCAACAGCACCGGCAACGTGCCCAACGCCAACTACTCCGGTTTCGGCGGCAACAATCGCACCACCGGCACCTTTGGCGGCTCGGGCGCGAACCCTCCCCAACCGCTCAGTAACGCCCCGACGCTCGGCCTCCCTCCCGGCGGTTAGATTTGCATGTAGAGGCTTCCCTGTGGGAGGCGCGAGACTGGATTCCCGAACGGAGCCGATACCCGCGCTTCGCACAGCGAAGCGTTCACAAAGCCCTGCCCGGGTCAGCACCCCGGCTACAACCCGCTCAGCAGAACGCGTAAAATCCGAGGCTTGACGCCGGCCGCTGCTTCCGTCAAAACGGTCTTGCTCCCACGCTCGACTTTCCTGCGCAACGACGCTCTTGAAGCCGCTTCCTGCGCCGGATCCTGGGGCGTGCGGCCGGAATACTTCATTAGCTGAAATTCGCATCATGAAAAGAAATCACTCGTTAGCCAGCCGTCGTTCCACCGCTTTTTCATCTGTCGCCTCCCGGCGCAAGCTTGCCATTTGCGCCCTCCTTTTATGCGTTCTCCCGCTCGCTCTCGCGCCCGGCGCGGAGCTGAAGCAAGCCCGCGTCACCCAGGTAGTGCGCGACGTCAAGCTTCTCCCCGGCCAGGCCGCCCCGCGTCCCGCCACCATCAGCGATCAGGTGCGCCAAGGCACCGCCGTCCGCACGGGCGAAGAGTCGCGCGCCGAGCTTACTTTCACCGACCGGACGCTCACCCGGCTCGGTGCGAACACGATTTTCAGTTTCGACCAGGGGACGCGCAACCTTCAACTCGGCGGCGGCGCGATGCTTCTGCGGGTGCCGAAGGATGCTGGCGGCGCCCGAATCAATACCGCCGCCATCACCGCCGCCATCACCGGCACGACAATGCTGCTCGAGTATCACCCCAACGCCTTCTGCAAATTCATCATGCTCGAGGGCGTGGCGCGTATCTTCCGCAACAATCGCGTCGGCGAATCGGTCCTCCTCCGCCCCGGCCAGATGTTGATCGTAAATCCGAATGGCAAAGGGCTGCCCGATCCGGTGGATGTCGATCTCGACCGCCTCATGAAAACATCGCTCCTCATCACCGGCTTCGACCCGCTTCCCAGTCTCGACCTCATCGCCCAGGTCGCCAGCGAGCAGGATGCGAAAAAGAACGAGGGCGCTTTTATCGATACCAACCTCGCGATCTTCGGCAGTGGCACGACGGTCGCGCTCCTCGACCCGACAAATACCAACCTGGCCGACCAGGCGAACGCGAACGAAATCCGCCAGGAAGAGGAAACGCCGACTCCCACGCCTTCGACGCCAACTCCTACGCCCACCATTACGCCAACCGTAACCCCAACGGTCACTCCAACGATTACGCCGACGGTCACGCCTACAGCCACGCCCGACAAATTTGGTACGCCGAGTGTTATTTCCTCTCCTGTGCCTTATGTTATCGACAGCAGCACGACAATCACGACCGACCCAACAATCACCACCAATGGCGTGACCGATTTCGGCAAGCAATATCGCGATTCCGAACTGGACGGCAGCCCTTCGACTTACCTTTTTGGATCGACATCCGCCTTTGATAACGAGATCGAGTTCGATCGCAGAATCGACGACCCGGATAATTTGCCCGCCGCGGTTTTCAAGTTCCTTGCCCTGAATATTGCGGGCGATCCGATGGTGGCGCTCGGCGAGGGCGGGGTTACGAATCTCGCCCTGGTTAGCGTCGGCGATTTGACCTCCAGTGCACCCGGCGGCGTCCTCACCTTTGGACCGATCGATGCGCTGCTCCTCGCTACTCAGGAGGGATCGATCACCCTCGGTTCCGAGATTTCCTTCGAAGGAATCGACAAGCTCTTCTTCTACGCCCGCGGAACCGGTTCAACCCTGACCTTGGATTCGCCGATTTCGGGCACAACCGATCTGACCGCGATCGCGCAGGGCGACATAATCCTAAACAACCCCTTCGCCTTCACCGCGACCGGCGCGACTGACAGCGGTTTGCACGGCGAGTTCATCGCCGGGGAAAATCTCATCGCGCAGAGCGATTTCACGATCACCGTGGATAACTCCAACGGCGGCGACACGCTTGATCACGGTGGGCGGATCACGCTCTCGGCAGACAATGCAGTCACTATCGGCGGTAGCTCCGGCTTGAACCTCACAATTGCCAATAATAATCAAGGGCACATCGGAGGCGACGCGACGATCTTTCTCTCGTCTGGCACTGATCTTACCGCGCCGGCCGTCAACCTGCTGGTTAATGACCGCGATGCCGGCGTCATCGACGGAGGCGCCAACATCTTCATTCTTGGTGGGGCACTGAACGTCGATAGTGATCTGACGGGAGTCATCACCACTCGCAACGACGGGGCGGGTGGTGGCATCATCAACGGGGATACGTTCGTCGAACTAACAGCGGCCAGTATAGCCACCGGCGGTTTCGTTGACCTGGCGATCAGCGCGAACGCCGGCGGCATGATTCCCAACGCGACCCTTCTCACGCTCGTGACCGGCGATGTTGTCACCAATGGCGGCTATTCCTCGGAAATTCAGAGCACGGGCTTCAATGTGCCCGGCGGTCCCTTCATCGAAGGAGGCACGATTAGTGGCGACGCGCTTCTCCTCCTCGATTTTGGCAGCGTTGCTTCTGGCGACTACTTCGACGTAGAGATCGATAACTTCGGTCTCGGCACGATTGGCGGCGAAGCGCTCCTCAGCGTCGCAGTTACGGGCGACCTGAACGCCGCGGGCGACATCTTTGCCGACATCATCAACACCGCTGCTGACCACAACGAGGTCCTCACGCCGGGCGGCACGATCGGCGGCGATGCCACCGTCGGCGTCTTTGCTGGTGGCGACATCATCGCCGGCGGAGTGGGCGAGTTCGCCGTCCTCAACAATGATCTGAATTTCCTGTCGGAGGCCGGATCGATTACCGGCAATGCGAGCGTCTTCGTCGACGCCGTCAACCTCACCACCGGCGGCTTCTTTCAACCCCTGGTGAACAACACTAACGGAAGCATCGGCGGCGACGCCAGCGTGGAAGTCGATGTGACCGGCGACATCAGCATCGGAGCCGAGACCTTCTTCAACATCCTCAACAGCAACGGAGAAATTGGAGGGTCGGCTCTATCGGATCTCTTCGCGACCAACTTCACCTCGGGAAGCACCTTTCAATTCCAAATCCTGAACGACGGCGGCTCGATTGTCACCGATGCCAGCCTGTTTGCCGCCCTGGGCGACGCCCTAACGATCGCTGGCGATGCTTTTATTGAAATCGGCAACCAGGGCGGAACCATCAGCGGAGATGCGGCGATCAGCCTGACTGCGCCCAACATTACTGCAGATTCGTTGTTGGCTCAGATCGATAACACCGCCGGCACGATCGACGGAACGGCTAGCATAAACATGGAAGTTTCCGGCAATGCCACCGTCGCCAGCGACGCCACGATTGAGATTGTGGGGAGCGACGGTGCAGGTGCGGCCGCGATCAATGCCAATGGTGGGACCTACAACGTCGGGGGGACCTTCCGCAGCACGATCGACGGAGATGGAGCGATCACCTTCAATAACGCCAGTGTAAACGCCGATGTCCTGAAGAGCGGCGTATTTGGCAGCAATGGCACGCTCACGGTTGGTGGCGGCCGGCTGTCGGGCAATACAGAACTCAAGCTCTATGCCCCCGGGAGCAACGGCCAGGTCAACTTCATTTCAAATGTAACCTTGAATAGCGAAAGCAGCGTCATCATCGCGGCTAACGCCGTCACGATTAACAATGGGATCGTGGTGACGATTACCGGCGACGATGGAGCTAGTGCGTCGGTCTTCACGAACGTTCCCAATTACTCCGAGGAGTTCGGCGGCAATGGGAGCACGACGGGAACGTTCGCCGGCAACGGCGCGCAAACGTTCCCACTCGACCAGGCGCCGCCCTTTGACGCCGACTTTGATGCACCGGCCAAAGGCGCCACCGCCTTGGCGACAGTCCCAGCTCCCACTCCGACAACAAACTCCAACTCGGGCGACCGCGGCGGCGGAGCCGACACTGCCAGAGTGCATGGGAAGCGAGGCGTCCCGATCGCCCGGGTCGCGAACACGGATGAGCTCCTGGCTCTCCTCGATAACGTCCAACCGGGCGCTGCCGGATCTGACGGCTCGAATCCAACCACCGGCAAAAAGACGCATCGAGCGAGCAGCCTGTCGTTAGGCAAAGGTCACGCCGCAGTGCAAAACCTCGACCGCGCAAACATGGCGCCTAATCACACCGGCGCCCGCCGCCCAGCGGCGCTCCCCTGAGCCCGAGAAAATCGCGACGAGTCAGTCTACTCCCTCGCCTCTCCGCGTTGAACCTGAACGTTGAGCCTTGAGCGTTTGCCCCTTCCTCAATCCCGCAACTGCTCTTCAACGTAACCCGACCCAAGGGCAATCCCCGCCGCGAGTAACGCGCCGGCCGTCGCCAGCGGCACCGGATCAAACGGCGCCGGCGGCAGCCTAAGGACTCCGCCCTCATCCACTTTCGCCGCTCGGTTCGCATAACGCCCCCGCCGCGGCGCCCGAAAGCGTTCCGCAAATCGCTTCAGCCGCTCGGGCAAGGCCGCGTCCCGCATCGGCATTCCGTGCCCGCACCCGACGACGTTAGGCCGAAGCTCCGCCAGTTTCCGCACCGAATCACGCGTCGCCTCCCAATCGATGTTGAAAGGTGCCCCGGCCCGCGCCAGTTCCTTTTTCCCGGTCATGAGCCCGCTCCAGGAATCCATGTTCATGCTCGCAAACGCATCCCCCGCGAGAAGGACGCGGTCCGACGAACGAAAAAATGAGACGTGGCCCGGCGAATGTCCCGGAGTCACGATCCGCTCCCAATCCGGCAGGCCCGGCAGCTCGCCGTCCGGCAGTTCGCGCACTCGCTCACCGAGATCCCGGGCGCGAAACGGCATGAAGCGGGAAAGAAACGCGATCGCGCCACCAATTGTTGGATCAGGCGGCGGATAATCCGAACGGCCAGTCAGGTAAGGCAGCTCCATCCGATGCGCGTAGACCGGCACCTCCCAGCGGTCCGCCAGTTTTGCGGCCGAGCCCGCATGATCGAAATGCCCGTGCGTGAGATAAATCGCCTCCGGCCGCGAGCCGGCGCCGAAGCGCGCCTCCGCCGCCTCGAAAATTTGTTCTTCTCGTCCGGGCAAGCCGGAATCGATCAGCGCCCAGGGACCGCCGGAGTGACCAACGAGATACGCGTTGACGAAACTGATCGGCTGCCAGCCGACATCGGGAGCAATGCGTTCGATCGCCTTCATAAAGTGAGCGTGCCCGTAAGATAAAACGAACCCCGTCCCGTTTCCTGCCCTAATTGAACCATTTTTAGTAGACAGGATTAACGGGATTAACAGGATGCTTTAGAATCCAGCGCAAGCGGTTTTTGTCTCTTTCATCCGCTAAATCCTGTTCATCGTGTCAACCAATCACGGAATGACCAACTCCTGCCCGGGCTTCAAATCCGCCGGCTTACTAATGGTGTCCGAATTCGCTTCCAGAATCCGGTGCCAGCCGGCTGAGCTGTTGTAAAATTTGCGCGCAATGGAAGCCAGGGTGTCGCCCGATTCCACCGTATAACGGCGCCCCTTGCCGCTCCGCTTCGTATTCTCGTTAGGCTTACCTGATTTCGCGGCGATCTTCTCCGCCGCGGCCGCCGCCTTTTTCGCCGCCCAGCGCTCCGCGATTTGCTTGCGCAGCGCGAGATTTTCGTTCCGCAACCGCACGACCTCGGCCCGCGGCACCATCGAGTCGCCGGTCAGATTGGTGAGCAAAGTCAGCTCGTCGCGTTTCATGAAGCCCTTCACTTCCTGGGCGCGTTTTCCAGCCGATTCAAGGGCAAGGAAACGTTTGAAATGATGCAGAGCGTTGAGCGGATCCTTCAGCTTGTCATCGTAAATGAGAGCCAGCTTGTAATGGATATCCGCCGAAGCCGGCGTGCCATCGAGCGCCCTCTCGTAAAGGTTGATCGCTTCGGCGTAGCTGCCCTCCGCCGTCTTCGCATCCGCATCCTTGCTCAATTGCGTCTGGCGCGGCGTGATCATGCGATCGCAACCCGTCCCAAGCGCCAAGGCGCCTAACGAAAGGATGATCGCGACAAGCGTGGCTCTTCCTCGTGCTCCTGCTCGGGATTGTGCTCCTAATCGCCCCGGGGAAATCATTTTTCGAGCACGATTACAATCACGAGCAGGAGCAGGAGTTTTAATAGCGCGGAACACTGGGATCGATCTCCTCCGACCAGGCGTCGATTCCGCCCGCCACATTCGAGACTTTGGCGAACCCCGCCGAACGCAAAAATTCCGCCGCCCGCTCGCTCCGCACCCCGCTGTGACACATGACAAAAATCTCCTGCTCCCGATCGAGCTCGTGCTGCCGCGCCGGCAACTGGCCTAACGGAATCAGATTCGCCCCCTCGACCCGCGCCATTTCAAATTCGACCGGCTCGCGCACGTCGAGCAGGATGCAGGGCCGGCCGGACTCCATCCGTTCCTGCAGCTCGCGCACATCGATCTGCGGCACCGCCGCCGTCAGATCCGGCGGGCCCTGGCAAAACATTTCGTAATCGATCGGCGCGGTGATCGTCGGGTTCGCACCGCAGATCGGGCAATTGGGATCGCGCCGCAGATTGAACTCACGGAACTTCATCTTCAGCGCGTCGAAATGGAAGAGGCGGCCGACTAACGAATCGCCAATTCCAACGATGAGCTTGATCGCTTCCGTCGCCTGCATGGTTCCGACGATCCCGGGCAAAACCCCAAGCACGCCCGCTTCTGCGCAGCTTGGCACTTCGCCCGGCGGCGGCGGCTCCGGAAAAAGACAGCGGTAACAGGGCCCGCCAAGATGGGGCGCGAAAACCGTCGTCTGGCCGTCGAAACGAAAGATCGAACCGTAAACGTTAGGCTTGCGCGCGAAAACCGCGACGTCATTCGAAAGATAACGCGTGGCGAAATTGTCCGTTCCGTCGACGATCAAGTCGTAGTCCTGCAAAATCTCCTGCGCGTTGCCGCTCTCGAAACGGCAGGCATGCAGTCGCAGCGTGATTTCCGGATTGATATCCGCCAGACGATCGCGGGCCGATTCCGTTTTCGGGCGGCCGACATCTTTCGTTCCGTGGAGCAGTTGACGATGGAGATTGGAGAGTGCGACCCGATCTGCATCCACCAGCCCAATCGTCCCCACGCCGGCCGCGGCCAGATAAAGCGCGGCGGGCGAGCCGAGCCCGCCCGCGCCGAGGCAAAGCACGCGCGCCGCCTTCAGCTTCTGCTGCCCTTCCGTCCCGATCTCGGGGAGCATGATGTGGCGCGAATAGCGCCGGCGCTCGTCGCCGCTCAGACCCTTCGTCAGATTTTCGTTAGGCACGGGAGCCATCAACTTTTCGCCAGGTCCCATTTAATCCCCACGATCCGCTCATCCGCGAAGCGCTTCAAGGATTTCGGAAATTCGAGATAAAGTGCGCCCTTGCGTTCGATGAAGCCGACCGAGCCGAATTCCGTCCCGCTCTCGGAGCCCAGAATCGTCATAATGCGAGCCTGCCGGATTTGTTTTTGCAGGCGCCCATCTTTTTTCGGTGCCAGCCACGGCGTGTAAACCTGCGGCCTGCCGCATTCGTCGACGACCTGGGCGAAACGGACTGTTTTCGTTTTGAGAAGTTTCATTCTTAGGTTCGCAAAACACGTTCTTCATCGAAACGTTGGACGTTGAGCATTGACGTTTTCCCTCCTCCTCTCGCAGCGCTTCCCTCGGCCGTAGACCAAAATAAAAAGACCGCCAGAGGACTACGGCAAAGAGGATCAGACTACCGTTGCTGCATTCCTGCCCTGGCGGGGTTCGTTAGTCCTCAGTCCATAGCCCCTGACGGAAAAGAATGTTCCCGCGAAGCCGGCAGGCGCGCAATCAGTTTCTCCGGCTCACCCTTTGGAGGGGCGGTCTATGACCGCCGAACCCGCCTTCCCAAGCGACCCCTTCTCGAGTGACGCCGGTCACAGACCGCCGCTAGCCGCCCGCGTTGACGGCGAAGGACCTTCGATCCAGGCCTGCCGCTCAAAGACAAGGCCGCCTGCGACTACGAGGTCCCTCTCCGCGCTCCGCCGGATCGGGATGACAAAAAAACAGACGACCCGACGCGCTCCGGCCTAACGACTCACAATCCGAGCAGCTCCCGTTGCCAGGGCACGAGAAGCGTCTCGCCCCGTCGCGGGTCGGCCGCGATCCCTTCCAGCGTGCTGCGGGGGGCGATGAAGGCGGGCTCGATCGCCAGCTCTTTAGCCTGCCGGTCGCGGCGCTGCCGGAGAGCTACCAGCTTCTTGTCGAACCCCGCGGTGCGGGTGCGGACTCCGCGCGGCGGGCGCTGCGGCCAGGCTGATTCCGGCAACTCCAGCCCCGCCTGCGCGGCGGCCAGAAATCCGCGTCGCCGCCGCTCCGACATGTGGCGAAATTGCGGCGTCTCCCCGGCGACAAATTGTTGGGCGGCCTCGATCATGGCGCTGTTTTGCAGAATGTGAAACGCCGGCCGATCCGCCGCTTGCGCTTCCGCGTCCCGCCATTTCCAGATGGCGCGCAGGACGGCCCCGGTCCGCGGTGGCAGGGTGCCGCTGCCGGTGATGCGCCAGGCCTCATCCGGATCGCGTTCGCGCGAAACCAATGTCTGGGCCAGCGCGCGCTGGCACGATTGCCGGAACCATTCCATCCGGCCGAGCGCTCCCATTTGTTCTTCCATTTTGTCGGCGAGCGGGAGGAGAAAATGCGTGTCGTTTTTGGCATACGTCTCCATCGCGTGCGGGAGCGGCCGGCGCGCCCAGTTCGCTTTCTGCGAGCCTTTCGCAAGGGTGACGCCGAAATATTGCTGGACGAGCGCAGCGTAACTGAACTCGCGCAGCCCGAGCATCCGGGCCGCGATCACGGTGTCGAAGACTTCGCGCACCGGCAGTTCGAAGGATCGGCGGAGGAGGCGCAGATCGAAATCCATTCCCTGGAGGACGATTTCCTTTTCCGCGAGGGCGGTGCAGAGCGGCTGCAAATCGATCTGCGCCAGCGGATCGATGAGCAAATCTTCCCCGTCGAAGGTGAGCTGGATCAGGCAGAGCTTTTCAAAATAGCAGTGCAAACTGTCGGCCTCGGTATCGACCGCGATCCGTGGGAAATGACAAAGCCGCGGGAGGATCTCCGCCAGTTGTGCGTCGGAGGCGATCACCGCAGGCCAGCCAGCAAAAGTTCCGCGTTGGTTTTGGTCGCGTGCAGATTTCTGATTAACTGCTCCATCGCCTCGAGCGGCGGAAGCGCGGCCATGGTTTTGCGCAGGAGCTTCACCCGCTCCCACTCCTCGGGATGATAGAGGAGGTCTTCGCGCCGGGTGCCGGACTGCTGAATGTGGATGGCGGGATAAAGGCGCTTCTCGACCAGCGAGCGATCGAGGTGCAGCTCCATGTTGCCCGTGCCTTTGAACTCTTCGAAGATCACTTCATCCATCCGGCTGCCGGTTTCGATCAGGGCGGTCGCGAGGATCGTTAGGCTGCCGCCTTCCTCGACGTTACGGGCCGCGCCGAAGAAGCGCTTCGGCTTGAGCAACGCCTTCGATTCGACTCCGCCCGACATCGTGCGGCCCTTGCCTTTGACGAGCGAATTATAACCGCGCGCCAGCCGCGTGATGCTGTCGAGGAGGAGGACGACATCCTTCTTTTGCTCAACCAAACGCTTGGCGCGCTCGCTCACCAGCTCCGCCACCTGCACGTGGCGCGTCGGCGGTTCGTCAAAGGTCGAGCTGTAAATCTGGCAATCGACTTCCCGCTCCAGGTCGGTCACTTCCTCCGGGCGTTCATCGACCAGCAGGATGATGAGCACGATCTCGGGATGATTGATCCGGATCGCCTTCGCGATCTGCTTGAGGAGAATCGTTTTCCCGACCCGCGGCGGCGCCACAATCAACCCGCGCTGCCCCCGCCCAAGCGGAGTGAGCAGATCGACCGCGCGCATGCAGACGGAATCCTCCGTCTCGTTTTCGAGCATGATCCGGCCGTCGGGATAAAGCGGAGTCAGGCTGTCGAACGCGGTCGGCGCCTGCCATTCATCGGCCGGCACGCTTTCGATCGTGAGGATGCGATCCAGCATCATGCCTTTTTCCCGATCGCGCGGCCCGCGGATCGTGCCGGCGAGCGATTGGCCAGGCCGGAGGCCAAACTGCCGGATGAGAAAATGAGGCACGCCGACATCCCCCGGCAGAGGGAGAAAATTGTAACGGGGCGAACGGAGCACGGCCGGGCCGTCGTTAGGCAGTTCGAGAAAACCGCTCGTCCGCACCGGTTGCCCGCGCCCGACGGCATGACGCACGAGGTCGAGAATCAACTGGTGCCGGGTCCGGCCCGGATGCGGCCGCACCCCGGCGCCGTCGTACCATTCCTGCAGCGCGGCCGGGCTCATTTCCTGGAGCGCGGCGAGCTCGAGCGGCGGGAAGTCGGGTTTCTCCGGTTCGTTAGGCGTGTCCGTCATTTCAGGTTTCGGTGGCGGGGCCGCCACGGTCAAATTGGTTGTTTCTTCGTCCATCATTTCCTGGTCACAAATCGCGCCAGAAGCGCGGCCTGCGCCTCCAGATTGGAAAGCGGCCCGTTATTCCAGGCCACATGATCGGCCTGGGAGATTTTTTGCGGGAGGGGCATTTGAGCGGAAATCATCGCGCGAGCGTCGGCGAGCGAGAGGCGGGTGCGGGCGATCAGGCGTTGCAACTGGATCTGTTGCGAGCAGGCAACGACCACCACGCAGTCGCACAATTTTTCACCTTTGGTTTCATAGAGAAGCGGGATATCAGCCAGAAAAATTTCGCCGGATTTTCGGCTTCGGTCCGCTTCAGCAGCCCACTGACGGCGGATGCGCGGATGCAGGATTTGCTCGAGCGCGCGCTTCTTTTCCTGGTCGGCGAAAACTATGGCCCGAAGTGCTCCTCGATTCAAGACGCCACTGGCAGAAAAAATCTGCGGGCCAAACTCCTCGCGCAGAAGCGCCCGCACCTCCGGGTCGTCATCCACGAACAGGCGGGCGGAGCGGTCGGCATCGAAAAGCTTTGCTCCGAGCAGTTCGTGCAGGTGACGGCTGAAGGTGGATTTGCCAGTGGAAATGCCACCGGTGATCCCGATGACGGCGCAGGGTTTGGACATCGGCAGACTCGCCCGCTTCTACCTATCCGCGCGGATTCCGTCAACCCCACCTTCCGCAGAAAAGAGGGCCGCGCCACCAGGTTGCTTGCCCGGGCGCCGCCGTCGGCTCACGGAATGGTGGCTACCGGGATCGTGGCGTGAGTCGTGAAAGTTCCGTTCCCATTGCCCAGAAGGACGGAAA
>DATBDG010000209.1:0-3085 GCA_036270055.1 Chthoniobacterales bacterium | reverse complement strand
TGGCCCGCATCTCGAGCCGGATCGTAAACGAAGTCGAAGGCGTTAACCGCGTCTGCTACGACATCTCGACCAAGCCCCCGAGCACGATCGAATGGGAGTGAGGGGAATTGCTGATTGCTGATTGAAATAGCCTGGCGGCGTCTGCCTTTCAATCAGCAATCAGAAATCATAAATCAGCAATCCAATGATTCACGTTTTCGACACCGAGCATCTCGACCGGCGCGGGATCATCGCCGTCATCGCCCTCGAGACGCGGGAGGGGATTGCTCTCTTCGATAGCGGGCCGGAATCGACTTTCGAGACGATCTCAGCCGCGATGCATCAGGCCGGCTCTTCGCCTCACGACGTGCGGCACGTTTTTCTCAGTCATATCCATCTCGATCACGCCGGCGCGGCCTGGCGTTTCGCCGAGTCGGGAGCGACCATCCATGTCCATCCGCGCGGTGCAAAGCATCTGATCGATCCTTCGCGCCTGATGGAATCTGCGACGCGCATTTTCGGCAATGAAATGGATCGGCTCTGGGGGAAGATGCGACCGATCCCGGAAGATAAAGTGCGGGTGACGGAGGACAACGGCGTCATTCGGGTCGGGCAGTTTGAAGTGCGCACGATGGAGACCCCGGGTCACGCCGCGCATCACAACGCCTATCATTGGGACGATAATCTTTTCGGCGGCGACGTCGCCGGGGTGCGGCTCGACGGCGGGCCACCGGTGCCGCCCTTTGTTCCACCCGAATTGCAGATCGAATCGTGGATCGAATCCATCGCCCGGCTCCGTCGTCTGGCAGCGACCGATCTTTACCTGCCGCATTTCGGCCTGATTGAAAACGATCTCGCCGAGCATTTCGATGCGCTCGAGGAACGGGTGCGGCGCTGGGCGGAATGGTTCCGCGACGAACTGCGCAAAGGTCGGACGGAGGAAGAGCTGGTTCCTCTTTTCGCCCGCTACGAAGCGAGCGACATTATCGAAGCGGGCGCGGCGCGGGAGCGGGTGGCCGATTACGAGCGGGCCGACCCGAGCTTTATGGCGGTAACGGCCTCCATCCGTTACTGGCAGAAGTATCACCCCGAAACGATCGGCGCCCCATTGTAGCCGGGGGCGGTGACCCCGGCGGCCTGAAGTTCCGTCATCCTCCTCCCGAAAATAGTCCGATCATGCGCGCGACGCCGGCCGGGATCAGCGATCCCGGCTACAATAGTTTTTGGAAGCGGGGATCGGCGCGCAGGCTCTCCCATTGCGGTTCGACCCGCAGCATCCCCGGTGTCGGGCCGCCAATTTGCTTAACGAGTGGTTCGAGCAAGGCGAAGGCCTGGTCATGCCGGCCGAGTTGGGCGTAGATCGCGGCCAGATTGGTCGCGATGAGCGGACCGTCGAGCGCATCGGATGAAATCGGCAGCAGTTGCACGGCCCGTTCGCCAGTCGCGATCGCCTCCTCGGCCCGGCCGAGCATGGCGTCGATCAACCCCCGCATGATGAGAACCTTGGCGTCGTTAGGCGAGTCGGCCGCTTCGGCCAGGACCGCCTCCTTCGCCCCCGCAAAAGCGCGCGCTGCTTCCTCCTCGTTCCCACGGCCCCGCGCGATCATCCCGAGGTACCATCCTTGCGGCACGGTGTAATCATCGAGCGCGCCGACCAACCCGCAGAGACCGATGTCGTTGTATTTGCATTCCGCGCAATTCCCGAGGCGCCGGGCCGCTTCATCGTAGTCGCGTTCCATCAAAGCCAGGCGGACCGCGATGGTCGTGACGGCGCCGCCCGGATCGAATTCCGCCGGAACCCGCTGTAAAGCCGCCCGCAGCGGCGCCGTCTCGCCCCGCTCGCGCAGCGCGAGTTCCGCCCGCGCGATCGGAATCAAGTGCGCGTCGGGCGCAATCGCCGCTTCTTCCGCCAGGACCGCATCGGCTTCCCGATAACGCCGCAGATAGGTCAGCGTTTCAGAAAGATTCCAGAGCGCCGAGATGTTGCGCGGGTCGAGCTGGCATGCCCGCTCGAAGTGGAGAATCGATTCCTCCCAGTGGCCGCGCCGGCGCTCGATCACCCCCAGCGCGCTCGCCACATCGGCCTCGTTAGGCAAAGCGCGTTGCGCGAGGGCCAGCTCTCGAATCGCCGCTTCATAGTCGCGCCTGGAATAGTAATGATAAAAGGCGAGCGCGAGATGCCCTTCCCCCAGATCGGGTCGCAGACGCAAAGCGGTTTCCGCCGACTCCTTCGCTTTCGCGATCCGCGCCGGGCTCTTGTCGTAGCCAAACCAGAAGAGCTCGCCGTGAATCCGCGAGGTGAGATAATGGGCGAGCGCAAAAGAAGGGTCTCGCGCCAGCGCCTGCTCGAGCAAAGGGAGCGCCTTCTCGCCGTTCTCGTGCGGATCGCCCATCCCGCTCCAGCGAAAAAGATCGCGTGCCTGAATGTAGAGATCGTAGGCCGCGAGATCTTTCGTCGGCGGCATCTGGAGTCCGGCCATTTCCCGCGGCGAAAGATTAGCTTCCAACGCTCCGGCGATTCGTTCCGCCAGCTCGGTTTGGATCGCAAAAAGATCGGTCAGTTCGCGATCGAAACTCTCGGCCCAGATGTGGGCGTCGGTCCGCGCATTGATGAGCTGCGCGTTCACCCGCACCCGGTTGCCGGAGCGGCGGACCGTGCCCTCGACGACGTGAGCGACCCCGAGCGCTTCGCCGATCTCGCGTAGGTTGCGCGCGCCGGTGCGGTACTGCTGGACGGAAGTGCGGCTGATCACTTTTAGGTCGGCGATCCGCGCCAGGCTGGAGAGAATATCGTCGTGCACGCCATCGGCGAAGAAGGCGTTCTGGCGATCGTCGCTCAGGTTTTCAAATGGAAGAACGGCGATGCTTTTCTCCGGCACGGCCGGCGCGGGCACCGATGAGGCTGGCGCGACATCATCCGTCCGCTTGATACCCGTCGGGGTGATGTCGTAGGCCCAGGCGAGCACGACCGCGATCGGGAACCCGAGACAGAGGGCGAGAATAACGAGGCGCACCGTCCAGTTCGGGACTTCGAAGAAAGGAAAGACCTGGGTTGCGACCTGCACCAAAACCCAGGCAACGACGATGTAGCCGACCGCGACGCGAT
>DATBDG010000208.1:0-3766 GCA_036270055.1 Chthoniobacterales bacterium | reverse complement strand
GACGCGACTTCGCGTCGTTAGGCCGACGAAGTTCTTGACTCGGCGCCCTAAATTTCGTCCCCTGAGACCACGGAAAAAGAAGAGGAACACTCCCGCGCGTTCACCCGAACCCGGAGAGAAAGTGAGGCAGCTGCGTCCCGGGGGTAATCGCTTTTTACAGCGAAATCAGACGTGACCCAGTCAAGCCCATCGGAAACACTTACTGCTTATTTTATGAGACGAAAAAACTCGGCGCTTTTGATCTGCCTGACTTTCCTCCTCATCCTGGCGGCGGTCGCCAATTCGCAAGACCGCCGCGTCGTCGGCAAATCGCTTGTCGGGAAAACGCGCGCCGAGCGGTTTCGCCACAGCGGCACGATCGCCAACGAAGGCCCGGCCGGTTATTTCGGAGTCAATCGCGGCACCGCCGCAGAAGCGCCAACTGGCTACGACAGCCTGACCAACGGTTTCCTCAAGCAGGGACCGCCCTACCAAAAAATCACGGAAGAGAACGTCATGCCTTTACGGTCCTTCAATGAGGGCCGCTTCGTTTTCGAAGAATCCGAGAATATCGCCCAGGGCCTCGGGCCCACCTACAACGCCCAGAGTTGCGTGGCGTGCCATCAAAACGTCGCCACCGGCGGCGCCAGCCAGATCGCGGAACACCGCACCGGCCACGTGGTTGATGGAATGTTCTTTGAGTCGTTAGGCGGCTCTCTCATCCAATCGCGCGCGACCAATCCCGAGATCGTAGAACGCGTCTCGCCCGACGACGACGTCCGCACTTTTCGCATGTCCACCAACACTCTCGGCGGCGGCTTCATCGAATGCATTGCCGATAGCACCCTGCTCGCGATTGCCAATGCCCAGCCCGTCGACCTGCGCGGGAGCGCCCCGATGGTGCCGGTGCTGGAAGGCGACGGCACCGCCCGGCTGGGGCGGTTCGGCTGGAAAGACCAACACGCCAGCCTTCAATCCTTCGCCGCCGACGCCTACCTCAACGAGATGGGCATCACCAATCCGCTCTTTCCCGAGGAGAACACCTCCAGTGGAGTCTTTGTCGGTTATGGTTCCGGCTACGATCCCGTGCCCGAGCCGGAGGACGAAGGCACCGACGTTCTGGCGTTTGCCAACTTCATGCGTTCTACCAAGGCACCGGCGCGCGGTCCGATCACGGCCGACGCGCTGGCAGGAGAACAGCTTTTCAACGGTGTCGGCTGCGCCGTCTGTCACGTTCCCACGATTACGACCGCGCCGCCCGGCACCAAGATCAACGGCGACTCCTTTTCCGTGCCCGGCGCTCTGGGGAACAAGACCTTCCATCCCTACAGCGACTTCCTGCTCCACGACATCGGGACCGGCGACGGTATCCCGATTCTCCCGACTCCGGAATACGCTTCGACTGCGCCGCAGATTCGGACCACCCCGCTCTGGGGATTACGGACCAAGAACCGGCTCATGCACGACGGCCTCTCTTTCACGCGACAGGAAGCCATTGGTCGGCATGCCGGACAGGCGATGAGCGTGACTAACGCCTATAACACACTCACCACAGCGCAGCAGAATCAGATCATCGCGTTTCTCGATTCACTCTAGCCGGATCTTTTAGCGCTCGCAGAGTGCCGCGACAACCTGGTGCACCGTAGCAGATGAAGCGAGACTGGAGGGCAACGCTCCGTCGTTGCCAAGTTTCACTCACGGCGAGGATAGTGCCCTAATGCAGTAACAGATGAAACCGGACGAGCGGAAGCTCCTCCCTCCGCAGCGACCCGCCGCGGCGAGTCCAGGATGAAGTCATAGCTTGATGATAAAACGTACTAGTTACCCTGTTTGGCGGCGAGCCTCTTCTTTAACTCCGCCATTCGCTCCCCGGTAAACTTCGCTTCCGCCAGATTCGACTCCGTCGCGGCAAGCGATCCGCCCTCGGACTCGATCGCCTCCTCAGCCGTTTTGCTGCGTTTTTTCAGCCATTTAGTTTGCTCCTGCAAGAGAGCCCGCTGCTCCTGCGGGCTGAGCGTTTCATAGAGAGAAACGTAAATCGCGAGCAGCTCCGCGTCCTTCAAATCCGCCAGGCACCGGGTGAGTTGATTCATTCCCTGTTGAGCCTGGATCTCCTTCAGATCCTGCTCCAGCCATTCGCAGGCGGATGACAGATCCGGTCGCCATTCTCGTGGCAAGATCGCCTTCTCTCCCTCGCCGGCTCGGAGCATTGGAGCGAATGCAACGCAAAGAAGACAAAATATTCGCAGGCAACGATGGCATGGCATAGGTGACATGAGTTGACCTGTCAGCCGCGTCCGCTGTCGAGCGAAAAGACCGCAGCCGCGCATGCCAGTCGACCCTGCGCGCAGCGTCAAAAGAAGCCACGGAGGAACGCGGCCGTTTCCGCCGAGATTCCGACAATCTTGTTCGTCGCCTGACGATAGAATTTGAAATTGAGCTCGGTCTCCGGCCGGCCGTCACCCCAATTGGTAAAGCGTTTGAGCTCGTTCCGCCCCAGCCGCCGCTTCGTCAACGCCATGCGTCTGACGGTGATGCTTACGCGCGGCGTTTGCCGCGCGAGCCCGCGTTTCTTTGCCAGCGCTTTGGCCGAGGTGACGACTCCGCTGGCGATGAGGCCCGGACCGCCTTCGTTCTCACTCGCGAAAATGAAGATGGCGTTGCCTGCGGCGATGTGTTTGCCGCCATACATCGTCTTTTGCGCCCGAAACTCGAGCGTCTCCGCCTCCGGGTCGTTAACCTCGACTTTGATCGCGAATATCATGGCTCGATCGTCCGATGCTCCGCCTCGCCGTCGGTGCGGCCGCCGAGATTGGCGACGGCGGCGAGGAGTTCCTGCGGCTCGACCGGTTTCGCGAGATGGACCTGATAGCCGGCGAGCATGGCGCGAGTGCGATCTTCAGAACGGGCGAAGGCGGTGAGCGCGATGGCGGGAGTTTTCCCCACCTCATCGGTCCGGGCACGCAGTTCGCGCATCATTTCCAAGCCGTCTTTCTCGGGCATGCCGATGTCGCTCACGATGACATCGGGCGATTGCTCGTTGGCCAGCCGCAACCCATCCTTGGCGGAGGTGGCGAGGGTGACCTCGGCTTTGCATTCCTTCAAAAGGCGATGAACCCATTCGAGCGAGTCGCGCTCGTCATCGACGACAAGGACGCGCACTCCTTCCAACTCGACCTTGATCGGGCAAACCTCGCTGCTCGCTGCCTGCGGATGGTCGCGGCCAGCTTCACTTTGGCCCAGGGGAACAAACGGCAGCGCGACAATGAAAGTTGCGCCTTTACCCACGCCTTCGCTTTCGACGCGGACGTTGCCACCATGCAGTTCGACCAGACTTTTGGCAATCGATAGCCCGAGGCCGAGGCCGCCATGACGCCGTGCCGGGGAAGCGTCCTGCTGGCGGAAGCGATCGAAAACAAAAGGGAGAAATTCGGGCGCTATGCCATCCCCGTTGTCGCTCACGCTGATCTGGACATGGGAATTGATGCACTCGAGGGCGACCGTGACACGGCCTCCCCGGGGGGTGAATTTGATCGCGTTGGCGAGAAGATTCCAAAGCACTTGCTGGAGACGGGCCGGATCCCCGGACATCGCCTGGACGGGACCCAGCATCTTGACAATGCGCACTTGCCTGGCGGCGGCCGCGGGCAGAACGGTGGAAATGGCGGAATCAACAATGGATGCGAGATCGATCGCCTGAACATCGAGTCGGGTCTTCCCGGAAATAATGCGGCTCATCTCCAGTAGATCCTCGATGATGCGCGTCTGGGCGCGAGCGTTGCGCTCG
>DATBDG010000207.1:0-35870 GCA_036270055.1 Chthoniobacterales bacterium | reverse complement strand
GAATGACGACCTCGACCCGCGCCATCTCGACATTGAAAAGCCAGTGTGCCTCGATCATTTCGAGCCCTTTGTTGAAAAGCGTGGCGGAATCGATCGTGATTTTGGGGCCCATGTTCCAGGTGGGATGTCTCAGGGCCTGTTCCGGCGTAATGGCCGCAAACTGGTCGTTAGGCATTTCCCGGAACGGCCCGCCGGAGGCCGTCAGAATGATGCGCTTGACTAATGTGGGAGGGACCTTTGTGCCCCGATCCGTTGTGGCTCCGTTGCCCATCGGGGCACAAAGGCCCCTCCCACATTCCAAACACTGAAAGATCGCATTGTGCTCGCTGTCCACCGGCAGCACCCGCGCCCCTTTCCTGGCCGCCGCTCCCATGACCGCTTCCCCAGCCATGACGAGAATTTCCTTGCTCGCCACCGCCAGATCTTTCCCCGCCTCGATCGCGTCCAGCGCCGGCCGCAATCCGCCTGTCCCCACGACTGCGACCAGCACCATGTCCGCATTCGTCAGGCAGGCGATCTCCCGCAGACCCTCCTCGCCCGCAAAAATCCGCGGATGATATGCAAGATTGGCGCAGAGCTCCCCGAGCCGGCCCTCATCGACCAGGCAAACCGCCTCCGGCCTAACGAGATTGGCCTGCGCCGCGAGCTTCTTCGCGTTCGTCTTCGCCGCCAGCCCGACGATTTCCATCCGCTCCGGAATATCGCGCGCCACTTTGAGCGCGCTTTCTCCGATCGAGCCGGTCGCGCCCAAGACCACTACACGTTTCCGATTCATATGACAGACAGGATTAAACGGAATTTCAGGTTCTCCTAATCCAGAAAATCCTGTTAATCCTGTCTCTCTTTTCTACGGGACGCGAATTACCAGACGCAGATAGAAGAACAAGAGCGGCGCCGTAAAAAGAAGGCTGTCGACCAGATCGAGCGCGCCGCCGATTCCCGGCAGCATGTTGCCGGAATCCTTCACCCCGGTGCTGCGCTTCACGATCGACTCGGCGAGATCACCGATGACCGCGGCAAAACCAAGGAGCAGCCCGAGCACGACCGAATGCGTCCAGCTCAGGACCGAAAGATGCCCCGGCATGAGCGCAAAGAGCCCGACACTCGCGAGAAGCGAAAAGGCGAGCGCGCCGAAAAATCCTTCCCAGGTTTTCTTCGGGCTGATGTGCGGCACGAGCGGATGTTTCCCGATCATGCTCCCGGTGAGGTAGGCTCCCATGTCGCTGAATTTCGTGATCGCGATGCAATAAAAAACGTAAAACTGCCCGGTCACCTCGCCCTGCGGCGTCCGCGGCGTCACATAAACGATCTTGGTGATGAAATTGTAGAGCCAGAGGACATAGAGGAGCCCGAAGAGGGTGTAGGCCATCGTCCGCAACGGCTCGTCATCGCGCAGACCGGTGAACATTTGCCGGGTAAAAACGGTGAGCAAAAAAAAGAGCAGCACCGCCAGCTCGAAATCGTAGGAACGGGCCGGGCCCCATTTCGCGAAATAATAAAAACTGCCGATGAGCATGACCGCGCCCGAGACCATGGCCGTGATCTTGAAATTCGGGAGCCCCTTGTGATCGAGCATCCCGTAAAACTCCCAGAGCGCGATCATCCCGACCGTTCCGATGAGGGCAAAAAACGCCAGCTCATAACCGGAAAAAATGATCAGCAAGGCCACCGTCCAAAGCACGATCGTGCTCGCGAAACGGAAAACGAAGACCGACCGCGCCGTGGCAGGTTTCGCTTCCGCGCGCGCAGTCGTTTCTGGCATGGGTTGGCACAGTGCGGAAAGAAGCGTCCCAAAGCAAGCACGAGGGGAACGGAGGACTGGAAAAACCTCGAGGCCGGCGAGCGAAGGCGCGGCCCGGCGATCCGAAGCGAGCGTGCTTTACCTTTTAGCTCGCCTTCCCGCGACTCGATCTGGTTACGTGGGCGCTCCAACAAGACGCAATCCGCACAACATGAATAAATACATCGCAGAGTTTATCGGAACCTTCTTCCTCGTGCTCGCCGTCGGCAGCACCGTCATCAACGGCGCCACCGGCGTCATCGCGCCGCTCGCCATCGGTTCGATGCTCATGGTCATGATCTTCGCCACTGGTCATATCTCGGGCGGCCACCTCAACCCTGCGGTCACGCTCGCCGTCTGGATCCGGGGCAAAATTCCCGCCTCCGATGTGCCCGGTTACATGATCGGCCAGCTCGCCGGGGGTCTGGCCGCGGCTTATCTGGTCCTTTTCATGAAAGGGAATCCGACCGTCACGCCGATGCATTTTGACAGTGTGGTCGTGCCGTTGCTCGCCGAGTTCCTCGGCACGTTTGCTCTCGCTTTCGTGGTCCTGAACGTGGCCACGGCCAGGGCTAATTCCAACAACTCATTCTATGGTCTGGCCATCGGTTTCACCGTGGTGTCCGCGGCCTTCGCCCTTGGCAGCTACTCCGGCGGGGCATTCAATCCGGCGGTCGCGGTCGGGATTACCGCGATGGGCTTGAACGCCGTGGCTAACATCTGGATTCATCTCGTCGCCGATTTTGCCGGGGGCGCGTTCGCTGCGCTGATCTTTCGCGCCCTGAGTCCGGACGATGTCGAGCGCATGGTGGTCTCGCCGCCCGCTGCGGGCGCGAAGTCCTGAGGGTTCGGCGCGCTAATCGAGCAGTCGCTTTTCGAGACCCGCGTAGGCGTCAATGCGGCGGTCGCGCAGAAACGGCCAGTGCGTGCGGTGTTCGTTGACCCGCGCCCATTCCACGTCGGCGAAAATGCTTTCTTCGCGGTCGACGCTGGCTTTGGCCAGAATTTCGCCGCTCGGCGCAACGATAAAGCTTTGGCCCCAGAACTCGATCCCATCACCTCCGGCGGGCGCTTCGTGGCCGACACGATTGACGGCGACGACGAAGCAGCCGTTGGCGATGGCATGGCTCCGCTGCATCGTTTCCCAGGCGGAATGCTGGGCGTAACCGTATTTTGCTTTCTCCGAAGGGTGCCAGCCGATCGCGGTTGGATAAAAGAGAATCTCGGCTCCACGCAGGGTCGTTAGGCGAGCGGCTTCCGGATACCATTGGTCCCAGCAGACGCAGACGCCGATTTTGCCTTGCGCTGTCGGCCAAGCCTGGAAACCGAGGTCGCCCGGGGTAAAGTAAAATTTCTCGTAGTAAGAGGGATCGTCGGGGATGTGCATCTTGCGATACCGGCCGATGATCTCGCCCTCGCCACCGAGCAGGACGGCGGTGTTGTGGTAGAGACCGGCAGTCCGTCGCTCGAAAAGCGAGGCGACCACGATCGCGCCGGTCTCGCGCGCGACTTTGCCTAACGCCTCGGTGGAGGGCCCGGGAATCGGCTCGGCCAGGTCGAAATATTTGTGGTCCTCTGACTGGCAAAAATACTGCGAACGAAACAGCTCGGGCAGACAGATGATCTGCCCGCCCTGCTCTGCGGCCTCGCGCACGCGCACGAGGGCTTTTTCCAGGTTGGCCTCGGGCTCCGGGCCGCACTGCATCTGGATGGCGGCGACGCGCGTGGTAGCGGCGCTCTGTGACCGCCGAATTTCTTTGTCACTTTCTGCCATGCCTAACGACGACGTGCCGGCGGTCATAGACCACCGCTCCAATTACTTTGCCGAATCGGCGGGGACGATCCTGACGCTCTCGAGCGTGACCCGGCTGGTTGGTTTGCTCGCTTCGCCCGACGCGCTGCGGCTCACCGGTGTGGCGCCGATGGCATCGAGAACATCGAGCCCTCTGATGAGCTTCCCGAAGGCGGTGTATTGACGATCGAGCGAGCTGGCGGTGCCGAGGCAGATGAAAAACTGGCTGCCGGCGGAATCAGGATCGGCCGCCCGCGCCATCGAAATCACCCCGCGGACGTGCGGGCGATCATTGAATTCCGCCCGGACACTGTAGCCCGGGCCGCCCGTGCCGTAGCTCCTCTCGTTCGAAGGATCTTTGGTATTAGGATCTCCACCCTGAATCATGAATCCCTTGATGATGCGATGGAAGGCGGTGCCGTCGTAGAAACTTTCCTCCGCCAGTTTCTTGAAATTCTCGACCGTCTTCGGCGCGACCTCGGGCCAGAATTCCACCACCATTTCGCCGGCGCTGGTTTCCAGGACGGCTACTTCTTTTTCATTTGTATCCATAGAGACGACTTTTCGTTGCTTCCTCGCCCGAGCTCTCCTCAGGCATTTCTTATTTGATCGAGTTCGCCGGAACGATTTTCACACTCTCGAGCGCGACTCGCACCGTCGGTTTGCTCATCTCGCCGTCGGCAGCGCGGGTCACGGGCGTCCGGCCAATTTTATCGAGAACAGGAAGGCCTTTGATGACTTTACCGAAAGCCGTGAATTTGCGGTCGAGCTGGCTGGCCGTTCCCAGACAGATGAAGAATTGGCTGCCGGCCGAATTGGGCTGATCTAAATGGGCCATCGAAATGACGCCGCGCACGTGCCGACGGTTGTTGAACTCGTCCGGCACCGTCTGCGCCGGGCTGCCCCGGCCCCAGAGCGATTCTTTCGACGGATCCTTGGTCAGCGGATCGCCCCCCTGAATCATAAAACCGGCCATGATGCGGTGAAACAGAGTGCCGTCGTAGAGGCCCTCGCGAGCGAGTTTCTTGAAATTCTCGACCGTCTTGGGCGCGACCTCGGGCCAGAATTCCATCACCATTTCGCCCTCGCTCGTCTTGAGCACCGCCACTTCTTTCTGATTTGCTTCCGTTGCTTTTTTTCCGGCCGTCTTGCTCGCGTCCTGGCCGTGAAGATTCGTCAAACCAAGCCAGCAGACGAGCAGAGCGCAGCACCAAGTCAGTTTCATTGCAGACCAGTGACATGAATGGGCCGGCGGTGCATTCGGTTTTTTCGGATTGATGTTCCTGATCCGTGCGCGCCATGAAATGATCGAGCACGAGCACGATTAGAAGCAGGAGCAGGAGTTATAGCTTGAGGGAAAGCGTCCGGGTGCCGAAATCGATAATCGCGTGATTGCGCCGGAGAAATTCCGAGCCTAACAATCCCGCGACCGGCGGCTCGCCCTTCAAGAGATCACCGTGAATCAACCCTTTTAGGTCCATCACCCCGACCTCCTTGCCTTTGACCATGAAGGGTCCGATCGAGAAACGCCGGATCACGGCCAACTGCAAACCGCGCTCTTCCAAGTTGACCGCACCCGAAGCGTAGGGCGTATCGCGCAGCGGAAGTTTCATCTCCCGCACAAACGGCCGATGAATCAGAGTTGTGAAGGAGCCGGTGTCGATCATCAGCTGAGCCGGTTTTCCGTTAAGTTTGGTATCGACATAAAGGTTCCAGCCTTTGCTGACGCGAATCGGGACATTCTTCCAGCCGCGGCGATTAATTCCCGGTACGGTGCCGGGCGTGTCGGGATCGATTTTCATGAACAAGACCTGCGCCTCGCAATCGATCACCGCGTTCGTCGGGAACAAAATGTCCGCCCCGAGAATGCCGTCGAGTTCCTGCTCGTGGAACTCCCGCGCGGCCCGGGCCGGCCGACTCAAATCGATCGCGACCATCGGTTCATCGACGAGCGTGAGCGCGCCGAGCCGGAGACGGTGCGCGATCGTGACCCGGTTGAAACCGCCGTTGATCCGGAGCCGGGGCGGCAGCTTGGAAGTGCCGGGTAGCGATGTCATCTCGAAATGCTTGCGCCGTTTGACCGAAATCGCGCTCACCGGAGCGCCCGAATCCACTCCGAGGAGGGCGGGCTTGCCGTTGATCTCGGCCCGCACCAGAAGATGATTTTGGCGCGAACGTTCCAGTGGCAACGCCTGGAAAACGGGACTCTCGAACTCGGGCGCGGGCCGAGCGCGAGGCACCCCGAAGGCCGGGGCGATCCACAACCCGCTCGCGAGGATAAATAAAAGTGGGCGCCGAAGAATCTTCACGCGCCCGATGGTAGCACGGCTGCCGCCGCGGAGGAAATCGGTTACTCGTGTTTAATGCGGCGAGCTGGCCTGAATGCGTCGTTGTTTGTGCGGCGTATCGGGATGCCAGGACCAGACCGCGAGCATGACAAAGAAGGCGACGACATAGGCGACGGCCACGTACCAGCCATGCCGAATCCATTTCCCGACCGACCTGGTCTCCGGGTAAAGGTTGGTGAGCGCGACTCCGGCTGATGAGCCAAACCAAACCATCGAACCGCCAAAACCCACCGTAAACGCGAGAAAACCCCAATCGTATCCGCCCTGTTTCAGGGCGAGGGCAGTGAGCGGGATGTTATCGAAAACGGCCGACAAAAAACCAAGGCCGAGCGCGCTGTGCCACGAAGCGGGCGGCAACTTTTCGACCGGCATCATGGAGGCGCACAGGACGAGCGAGAGAAGAAAAATCGAGCCTTTGACCGTCTCGGGTAGCACTTCCCAATCCGGCCGGCGCACGGCGACGGAGAGCAACAAAGCGATCCAGACCGCCACCCCGATAAATGGAAAATGACCGGCAACGGTTGGGAACCGCAGATTCACCGTCACGTTCGTCGCGATCGCGAGAACGAGGATGAGCGCGACGATCCCGACCCGAAACCAATCGAGCCGAGTGTGTTCGTGGCTGTGGCGCAAGATCGGAGAATACTTGTGCTGTAAAATTGCGGCGGGAAATCCAAAAATGAGAAGCGCGACGGAGGATGCGATGATCGCTTCAAAAACCGTTAGCGGCGAAACCCCGTCAATCCACATCATGGTGGTGGTGGTGTCGCCGACGACGCTGAAGGCCCCGCCAGCGTTGGAAGCGGCCACGATCGCAGCCAGATAGCCGATGTGCACTTTGGCCCGAAAGAGCTGGTGCGCCATCGCTCCGCCGATGAGCGCGGCGGCGATATTGTCGAGGAAGGAAGACAGCACCCAGATGAGAACGAGAAGGGCAAAAGCGCCTTTCCATTTCTCGGGCAGAAACTTTGGCAGGACGACCGGGACGTGACTTTTCTCGAAATGCCGGGCGAGAAGGGCGAAGCCGGTCAGGAGACAAAAGAGGTTGAACAGGATGACCCATTCGTGTTCGAGATGGAAAAGGAAGCCGGTCGCGCCCGGCCCGGTCTTGAAGCCCGTGAAAAAGATTTTGTAGAGGCTGATCGTGGCCAATCCGGTGAGGGCTACCCGCATCGTGTGATGATGAAAGAGCGCAACTCCCAAAAGGGTGAGTCCGAAGAGAATGAATTCGACCGGGATCCCGAAAAAGAGCGGGACATCAGGCGCGGCAATCATCGCAGATCGCCAGCTTCAGATTTGGAAGGATGCGACCCCACGTGCTTGCGCTACTCGTTCCCGGCTCGCTTCAGGATTGATCGTTTGAATTCTCGCGCGGCGCGCCCAGCAAACGGCAATAGGCCCAGATGGTCGTCACCCAAACGAGGGCGAGCGATACGAGCATGAAAAGCCAACCCCATGCATTCATCAGTTTAATGCTCCTCTCATGATGTCTCTCCGTCGAGATCGAGTCCGGCGGCACGCCAACGGCGCTCGCCCACGGCCAGCACGGCGACGAGCAAAAGCAGCGTCGCGACAATGATCACCACCGTCCAGAGCTCGATCGGATTATTCGCGATGTCGCGCAGTTTTCCAGGAAGCTGCGAATAACTGAAACCGATCAGGACGACGAGCAGGTAAACGGGCGCGACCCATTTCATGATGAACATGAAAATTCGCGGGACCTTGATGAGCGCGCCCTGGTCCAGCTCCAGCATTCCCTTTTCCGTCCCCCAGACCCAGCCAAAACAAATGATCTGCACGGTGGCGAGCAGGAAAATGCAAAACGTTCCGACCCAGAAATCCATCGTGTCGAGCGCCATCGTATTCTTGCTGAACCAGATGACCCAGAACGAACCGACCCCGCAGACCAGGGAGGTAAGGGCGATCGCCTTGCCGTGGGTGATGCCGAGGGCTTCTTCGAAGAATGTCTTCACCGGTTGCAGCATCGAGATCGAACTGGTGATGGCAGCCAGGAAAAGCAGGAAGAACCAGGAGAATCCGATCCACGGTCCGAGCACTCCCATTTGATGGAAAACCACCGGCAAAGTCTGAAAGCCGAGACCAAAGGTGCTCGTCCCGACAATGCCGCTCGCCCCGAGGAAGACGAACGCGGCCGTGATCGTGATCAAGCCGCCGAAACCGACTTCAAACAGTTCGTTCGTCGCACTGGCCGTTAAACCGGACAACGCCACGTCGTCCTTTTTCTTCAGATAAGAGGCGTAATTCAGAATCACACCAAAGCCGACCGAGAGGCTGAAGAAGATTTGGCCGGCGGCCGCCAGCCAGGTTTCAAAATCGGTCAGCTTCGAGAAGTCGGGATTCCAAAGGTAACCCAGACCGTTAAGCACATTCTGCCCGGGATGAGTTGGGTCGGGTGTGCCAAGCGTCAGCACCCGCACGAGCACGATCACGGCCAGGAACGCCATCGCCGGCAGCGCAAACTGGCAGAACTTTTCAATTCCGCCTTTCAGGCCGCGATAAACCAGTGCGATATTCAAGGCGACCACGATCATCCAGAAGACGACGCTCATGTTCAGGACGCCGTTTGTGCTCGTGCCTGTGGCATGGCCGAAGAATGTGCCGGCTTCCTTGACCTGCTCGCCGATGCTGCCGGTCAGTTGGACGCCGCCGGTCAGATATTCCCAGGCATAACGAAGGCACCATGCCTCGATGTAGACGTAATACATGTAGACGACCATCGGGATGAGAATCGCGAGCACGCCGAAATACCGGGCGATCTTGCCTCGGCCACACACACCGAGGATGGCGGCGCCATTATGAAAACCTTTTGTGCCGCCGTGGCGCGCCATCGCCCATTCGGCCCAACCGATCGGCAGAGCGAGGAAAAGAAGCGCGCAAATGTAGGGAATCATGAACGCTCCACCGCCATGCGAGGCAGCCTGGCCAGGGAAGCGCAGAAAATTTCCCAGCCCGACCGCCGATCCCGAGACCGCGAGGATAACTCCGACGCGTGTGCCCCATTCCATTGGTTTTTTTTCGGTGCTCATATGCGGAAAGCCTGCCGGCCGCGCAGTTGCGATGTAGGTGAGATTTCGCGGCCGCTCTCTCTTTAGCGGTAATCCCGGCGCGCTGGCAAACGGATTTCGCGCCGGGCGCACCGATTCTTGTGCTCCGGGGCGCGGAGGAAGAAGAACGAAATCGCCTCGTTAGGCCGGACTGCTTCCCCCAAAGACGCTCTCGCTCGCGCCGCCCCAGCTCGAGCCGCCGAGGCGCTCGCTCAGCTCTCTCCAGCGCGCCATTTGCTCCGGCGTGAGGGCACCGCGCGGCCCAGCCTCTTGCGCCGCCGCGAGCAGACTGGCGATCTCGGCCCGGTGCTCCCCGTTGCCATTCTGCGCCGCCAGCACCTGCGACCACTCCTCCGTCGTCATTTCTGCCGGGGCGTTTTCTTGCAGTTCTGCCACGGAGCGGGCGAGGGATTTAGCGTCGCCGTTGTTCGCCTCGAAAACTTCCAGCAGCCGTTGAAAACTCAGGTGCAACGGGAGGGTGGCGAACTCCGCCGAGAGATCGCCCGACATAGCCGCTTCCGGCGTGACGGCTTTCCCCGATCGAACTAGACCGGTCCACTCTTTGCCCTCTAGACAACCGAGCTCGCAATAATAGACGGTTCCACCGGCGGTCACATCGACGTAGCAATGGCCGCGAAACGGATTGATCTCGCGTGTCCCCTCCACCGAACCGTCTTCACGATAGATCCGCAGGTGCACCTGGCGCGGGAAAAGCCCGGCCCGCGCAAAAAGACGGGTCCAATTCAGATCCCAGTAGAGAAAGAGCGTACCGGGATCGCGCGCGATGACATAAAGCAAATCGGTGCCGTAGGAAGCCGGCAAACCGTTGCCGTCTCCGCGCTCGGTCGCAGGGCGATCCGAACTCGCCCCGACTAAGGGCCGGGCGGAAATCTGGAAGCCGTCCGCGGTGGAAGCGGGGTTATAGTCGGCTGATCGTTCGGGCTCGTTCACGTTTTTTGGGGTCTCGGCGGCTCACTAATAGCGAAGCGCGTTACCCGGACAAGCAGAAATCCAAAAGGGACGCCCGCCACCCCGCGCGCCCGACGGGAGTGAGTCGTTAGGCGTCCCTCCACTGGCGCGCGACCGTTCCTTGGCTAAGTTCGGCCGATGCCTTCCGAGACGATCGAGCTGCGCGGCCACATCATCGATTCGCTCCTTTTGCCCAAGGTGCTGGACGAAATCATCGCGCGCGATTGCTCCTTCAAGATCGGCGAAATCAAAATCGGCGAGCAGCGTTCCGATCAAAGTTTTGCCCGGATCGAAGTCACCGCCTCCTCTCCCGACGAGCTCGACGCTCTCCTCCTGCGTCTGCGTCAGCACGGCGCCGAAGTGAGCGAAAAGAAGAGCGTGCAATTGGCCGCGGCGCCGGCCGACGGCGTCTACCCGCAAGGCTTCTACGTCACGACCAACCAGCAAACCTTTGTCCGGCTGGGCGAGAACGAGATCGAGGTCAGACCGGCCTTGATGGATAGCGCCATCGTGGTCGATCGGGCGGCGCGGAGGGCGGCCGCGACCAAGTTCTACGGCGTCAAAAAAGGGATGGAAGTGGTCGTGGGGCACCAAGGCATCCGCGTCGTCCCGCTGCAACGCTCGACCGCGCGCACCGACGTCTTTGAGTTCATGTCGAGCAACGTCTCGGTCGAAAAACCGAAGAGCGCCGTGATTCGCGAAATGGCGCGGGAGTTCAAACGCTCGCGCGAAGAGAATGGCCGGATCCTCGTCGTCGGCGGGCCGGCCATCGTCCACACTGGCGCGGCGGAGCATTTCGAAAAACTGATTGATTGGGGCTTTATCCAGTTGCTCTTCGCCGGCAATGCGCTTGCGGCGCACGATATCGAGAACGCGCTTTTTGAGACGTCGTTAGGCGTGAATCTCGAGCACGGCGCCCTCGCCCACGAGGGCACGCAAAATCACATGCGCGCGATCAACGCCGTCCGCGGCGCGGGCGGGATCAAACAGGCGGTCGCGAGCGGGCTGCTCAAGCGCGGCATCATGTATACCTGCGTCAAAAACCACGTCGACTTCGTCCTCGCCGGCTCGATTCGCGACGACGGCCCCTTGCCCGATGTCATCACCGACGCGATCGAAGCCCAGAAAGCGATGCGGGCCAAACTCGAAGGCGTCACGATCGCAATGATGATGGGCACCATGTTGCACTCGATCGCGGTCGGCAATCTGCTCCCCGCGACCGTCAAAACCCTCTGTGTTGACATCAACCCCGGGGTGGTCACGAAGCTGACTGATCGCGGCAGCTTCCAGGCGGTTGGATTGGTGACCGACATCGAGCCCTTCCTGCGCGAGCTGACCGACTTCATCCAGGCCGATCGTTAGGCGCCGATTTCCATGCGCGAATTACTGCTCTGCCCGCCGGATCACTACGGCATCGAATACGAGATCAACCCCTGGATGAGCCGGGCCCGCGGCGCGGATACGCCCCTCGTCCAGGCGCAATGGCGCGGCCTGCACAAGAAACTCGTTAGTCTCGGCTGCCACGTCCATCTCGTCCCGCCCCGCCCGAAGTTGCCCGACATGGTCTTCACCGCCAACGCCGGCCTCGCCGTCGGCAAAAAATTTATCCCGAGCAACTTTCGCCACAAGGAACGCGCCGCCGAGGCGAAATTCTTCGCCGATTGGATGCAAGATCATGGCTACGACATTATCTGGTTGCCGGAGGACCAATTTTTCGAGGGGGAAGGCGATGCCCTCTTTGCCGGGGACGCTCTTTTTTGCGGCTACAAGTTTCGCACCGACGTCAGCGCCCATCGCAGTGTCGGCGAAATCTTAAAGTGCCTCGTCATCTCGGTCGAACTGGTCGATCCGCGCTTCTATCACATCGACACCTGTTTTTGTCCGCTGACTGATGGTGGCGCGGTCTGGTTTCCGGCCGCTTTCGATGAGTATGGGCAGCGCGCCATCCGCAGTCACGTTCCCAATCTGATCGACGTGGTGGAGGAAGAGGCTGGCCGTTTTTCCTGCAACGCCGTGGTCCTCGACCGCGAAATCGTCCTCCCGGAAGGCGCGCCCCAGCTCGTCAGGTCGTTAGGCGAGCGCGGTTATAACTGCCACCCTTTGCCCATGGGTGAATTCCTCAAGGCCGGCGGGGCCTGCAAATGCCTCACCATGTTCCTGCCCCAGCGGGAGAAGGTCTAGCTGCAACTGTTCAGGGCGCGGGTGTGATCTGGTAAATCGTAGTCGAGCCCCTCACCTCCTTCGCGACGATAAGGAGCGGTTGATCGGTCGGGCTCTGCGCCGCTTTGACAAAGATGATCCCCTCCGGGACGAGATCGCCGGCCGTACCCGCCTTCGGGTCGCCATTGAAGTCGCGGTTGTGACTATTGCATTTGCGTGACATGCGCAGCGAGGGGGAAGTGAAGCCGGACTAACGATCGCGTTTGCGGCGCAGTTCGCGCTCGATTTTGCCTAACGGGAGGGTGTTCACCACGTCCTCTTTCGTCAGCCAGCCTTTCCTCGCCACCCCCACACCGAACCAGAGCTCCTGTAATTTCTCAACCCCGTGGGCGTCGGGGTTGATGACGCATTTCACTCCTTTTTCCTTGGCCCGCCGCCACCAGCGCCAGTCGAGATCGAGGCGTTTCGGGGCGGCGTTAATTTCAATCCAGGTCCCGGTTTCGGCGGCGGCTTCGATGATGGCCGGTATGTCGACGGCATAGCCATCGCGCTTCAAGAGCAGGCGCCCAGTAGGATGGGCAAGGACGGTGACCAGCGGATTTTGCATTGCCCGGATGATGCGCGCGGTCATTTCCGCTTCCGGCAAATGGAAGGCGGAATGGACCGAAGCGACGACGTAATCCAGTTCGCCTAACGTTTCGTCATCGAAGTCGAGCGCGCCGTCCCGCAGGATATCGCACTCGGTCCCGGCGAAAAGGCGAAAGCCATCAAAGCTCTTGTTCAGTTGCCGGATCGACGCGACCTGGGCGCGGAGCCGGGCGCGATCGAGCCCGCCGGCCTGGAGGGAGCTGCGGCTGTGATCGGCGATCCCGAGATATTGCAGACCCAACTCCTGCGCGGCGGCCGCCATTTCTTCGAGGGAATTGCGCCCGTCGCTCGCGCGCGTGTGGCAGTGAAAGGTGCCGCGCAGATTTTGCGGCTCGAGCAGGCGCGGCAAACGGCCTTCCGCTGCGGCCTCGATCTCGCCGCTGTTTTCGCGCAGTTCGGGCGGGATGAAGTCGAGGTCGAGCGCGCGGTAAAACTCCGTCTCATCCCGCACCGGAGGAATTTTTTGGGCCGGTTTTTTTCTTTTTGTCTCAGTCTCGACTGCTGCGAGGCGGTATTCGTTCAGGGTCCAGCCGCGTTGCAGGGCGCGGTTGCGGAGGACGATGTTGTGTTCCTTGCTCCCGGTGAAATAACCGAGGGCGAAGGGATATTCCGCGCTGCTCACGACCCGCAGATCGGCCTGGATGCCGGAGCGCAGGCGCACACTCGTCTTGGTCGCGCCGCGCGCGATCACGCTCTCGACGAGCGGATGCGCAACGAAATACTCCGTGATCGCTTCCGGCGCCCTGGTCGCGACGATGAAGTCGAGATCACGCACGATTTCCTTCCGCCGTCGATAGCTGCCCGCGAGGCTGACCTGCGCGGCGTTGGGATGCTGGCGCAGGTCCGCGCGCAGTTGTTCGGCGTCGGCCGCGACTTCGCCTAACTGATAGCTGCCAACATTGCGGGTGCGGTTCTCGATCGTCCGGCAAAGTTTTTCCTGGGTCGTCTTACCAAAGCCGGGCAGCTCCGCCACACGTCCGGTCTCGCAGGCCGCGGCGAGATCGGCAATCGAGCTGATCTGCAATTTCTCGTAGAGCGCCTTGATTTTTTTCGCGCCGAGGCCGGGCAAGGAAAACAGCTCGAGGATCGTGGGCGGGAACTGCGCCCGCAGTTCGTCGTAGTACTTTGACGAGCCGCTCAGGGCAAGCTCGGCGATCTTACCCGCGATCGCCTTCCCGACTCCGGGGATTTCTTCGAGTCGATTTTCTTCCGCCAGTTCGCGCAGGTTACCGCCCCAGGTTTCGATGGAGCGGGCAGCGTTGGTATAGGCGCGAATCTTGAATGGATTCTCTTCCTGCAACTCGAGTAGAGTCGCGATCGTCTCGAGGACTTCGACGATCTGTTCTTTCGTCATTGGCGGCACGGGAAAGTCTTGCGCGGAAGAGGGGATCCGTCGACAAGGATGGAGTAGCGCCAGATTTCGAAACCAAACAACCGGTCCGCGTGGACCGGTTGCCATCCTAACCTGACCGAAAATGGAGCCGCCTGACGGGCTAGGACCGCGTAGCGGGTTTGGAAGAATTGAAGCCGCCGGGCGGGATTGGACCGGAAGGCGGCTTGTGTCGGATGACCTGCCTAGTTCCGCTGCCGGGTGCTGCCCTGGGTCTGCCGGGTGCCGCCTTGCAGACGCGTGCCACCCTGGAGGGAATGTTTGCTGGAACCCGCGAGGTTACGGGCGGCTCCGCCCTTGGCGTCCTTCGAGGGTTTGAGGTCGCGCACTTTCACTTCTTTTTTCTTGGTAGCCATACTATCTCTCTCTCTTTCCTTTGGTTGTTGTTTGGTTGATGTCAGTCGCACCGAAGAGCAATTGCCTGCCGCCAGAAACGTTCCCTTTCGGGAGAAGGTCATCGAGCTTGATCAATTTTTCTTTCTTGCGTGGCCGCTTTTGAATGGGGGATTCACCAGCGGAGGCAGGCTTTTTTTCTTTGGGCGTGCTCACATGGGAACCCTCTTTAACACCATTCGTGCCAGAGGCAGTTTGCGAAATAAAAACACCGCTGCCCAGAGTTAATTTCGGGCCCTCTTTTCACTCGAAGAAATAGATCCTGCCGCAGCACAAAAATAGGTCTGACAAATTTTGCAGCCGGGCCTCAATGGTCGAAAACTCCGGCCCCGCGGCGGAACTTTCTGGATCAATCCTAACCCTGCCCGGCTCATTTTTGAGGCTCGACCCGAAGATGTCGGGCGAGGGTCGCGCGCGAGATGCCAAGAAGGCGGGCCGTGCGCCGCTGATTGCGACCCGCCTGTTCGTAGACGTATCGCACATGCCGCCCGACCGCGGTCGCCAGCGAAAGGTCGCGCACTTTCGCTTCCCCGTTAGGCGATGGCTCCGCTCCCGGCTCCGGCTGCGCCGCGTCCCGCGCCGGCGGTTTCAGGTCCGGCGGAAAGACCACGTGCTCGGGAAGAATGACGCGTCCCTCGCAGAAGAGCGTCATGGTCCGGACGGTGTGGTTGAGCTCACGGAGATTCCCCGGCCAGGGATAGGCAATCAATTTATCCATCGCTTCGGGATGAATGGCGGTAATCTTTTTGCCCTCGTTCGCGGCCGCCGCCTTCAGTTCCGCCGCGATCAGGGGCGGGAGCTCCTCCATCCGCTCGCGCAGGGGCGGGATGAGCAAGGTCAGGCCATTAAGCCGGTGATAAAGATCTTCGCGGAATTTTCCCTGCCGCACCTGCTCGAGCAGCGAGCAGTTGGTGGCGCAGATAATGCGCGCGTCGGAATGCAGCATTTGCTCCGACCCGAGGCGCTCGAACTCGCCGTATTCGAGCACGCGGAGAATTTTGACCTGCGCGAGCGGGCTCATGTCCGCGATCTCGTCGAGAAAAAGCGTGCCTTCATTCGCCAGCTCGAACTTCCCTTTCACGGTCTGCTGCGCGCCGGTGAAAGCGCCGCGCTCGTGACCGAAGAGCTGACTTTCAATCAGGGTGTCGCTCATGGCGGAGGCGTTGAAGGCAATGAAGGGTTTCTGGCCCCGGGCCGAGGAATTGTGGATCGCGTGCGCGAGAAGCGTTTTGCCGGTCCCGGTTTCGCCTAACAATACCACCGGCACATCCGATTTCGCGGCCATGGCGGCGAGCCGCAAACATCGCTTCATGGCGTGATTCGCCGTCGTGAGGTCTTCGACCCGGAAGCGGGAGAGGGCGCGTTGCATCGGGAGTTAGTCGCGCATGTTTTCGCGCAATTGGCGGATGGGTTCGAAGGCGTATTCGATCATCGTGCGCTGCCCGGTCACAATCCGCGCTTCGCCGCCCATCCCGACCCGGAGCGCGAGGTGCTGCTTTTTCGTTAGCTCGGTTTCGTCGAGAGATGCGAGGGCGACGAAATGCGCTCCTTGTGGCGAGGAGACGGCCGAGGGGCTCACCCAGTCGAGCTTTGCGTTCACCACGCCGTAGCGTTGATAGGGAAAGGCGTCGAAGAAAAGTCGCACGCGCTGGCCGCTTTTGAGTTGCGGGAGGCCGGCTTCGCTCAGGGTCAATTGCGCGCGCGGCTTGGCATCGACTCGCGCCAGCTGGCAAAGTTCCTCGCCATTCTGCACCACGCTGCCGGCGTTCTGTTGCATCTCGGAAATGACCACCCCGTCATAGGGCGCGTGGATCACGAGCAGGTTTTGGTTGGAATTCTCGAGGTCTCCGTGGAGCGCGCTCAGCCGCATTTTGAGCTTTTCAATCTCGGCCAGGTTCTCCGCCTTGGTCCGGGCGTGCTCCGCTTCCATCTGCTGACGTTCGAGCTTCACCTGTTCGAGGGTGCGCTGCGCCACGCTCAGGTCCTTCTCCGATTCGGCGGCGTCGAGCCGGTGCTGCAAGACTTCAACCACGGAGATGCCGCCGGAGGCGGTCAGCTTTTCCAGACGTTCGAGCAACTCGCGACTGCTCGAGGCGTGCTTTTCGCGAAAAGCCACTTCACTTTCGGCCTGGGATATTTCCGCCTTCTTGATCTCGAGCGCGGAGTTGTAGGCGGCCTCGGCTTTGGCCAGGCCCTCCTGATGCGTGCGCAGGTCTTCGCCTAACGTTTGCATCGCCGTGCCCCAGTCGCGGATCTCATCCGAGCGCAAAACATAAAGCGGATCGCCCTTCTTGACCGTCTGGCCAATCGCCACATCAACCTGATGGATGACGGCGAGGCGGGGCGACTGGATCGGATCGGCCCCGCCCGCCGGGACGAGGACAAAGGGACAGCTGACGGTTTCCGGCAGCCTAACGACGAGGGCGGCGAGGAGAGCGACGCCGAAGATTGCGATCAACAGCCAGGCGAGCGAGCCGACGAACCAGGGCGGCGGATCCTGCGGCAGCATCTCCGACTCGGCGTCGGCCGCGTTGTGTTGCATCAGTTCGGCAGGCATCGTCAGGCGAAAATCAGATTCCAAGTTGCTGGCTCGAGAGGTAAAAATACAAACCACGCTGGGCCATCAACTCGTCGTGGTTTCCCACCTCGGCCACCATCCCTTTCTCGAGCACGACGATCGAGTCCGCTTCGCGAATCGTGCTCAGGCGATGCGCGATCACAATCGTGGTCCGGCCGGCAGTCATGCGGCTGAGGTTGTCCTGGATGGCGCGCTCCGATTCGGTGTCGAGCGCGCTCGTCGCTTCGTCGAAAATCAGGACCGGCGGGTTGTTGTAGATGGCGCGCGCGATCGCAATCCGCTGCTTCTGCCCGCCGGAAAGGGCGAGGCCGGACTCACCGATTTTGGTTTCATAGCCTAACGGGAGCCGCATGATGAAGTCATGCGCGGAAGCGGTCTGGGCGGCGGCCAGGACGCGGTCGAGATCGGGCTCGGAGTCGCCGAAGGCGATGTTCTGCGCGATCGACTCGTTAAAAATGTGGTTCTCTTGCAGGACCATTCCGATGTGGCGCCGCACATCGCGATAGTTCAAGGTTTTGAGGTCGGTGTTGTCGAAAAGGATGGTGCCTTCGGTCGGCTCGAGCAGGCCGGCGATGAGCTTGATCAGGGTTGTCTTGCCGCAGCCGCTCCTCCCGACAAAGGCGATCATTCGGCCGGGCGCGATGTCGAGTTTGATGTCGGTCAAAATGTTGGGCGCTTCTGGTCCGCCGTATTTGAAACTCACGTTTCGCAACTGGATCCGGCCTTCCAGGCTGTGCACCGGGGTGAGGCGAGAGCGGTCGCGACCCTGCTCCGGTTCCTGTTCAAAAATGTCGTTCAACCGGTTCAACAAGACGGTCGCGAACTGCATGTTGTCCCACACGCCTAACGTTCTGAGGATGCCGCCATAGGCCATCGCCGTGAGCGAGCTGAAGGCAACGAAGCCGCCGATGCTCAGGTGGCCCGACATGACCTGGTTGGCGCCGACCCAGAGGAAGATCGCAGTCGAGAGCAGACCGATGGTTTGCAGGACGCTGTCATAGGTCATGACGACGAAACTGCTCCGGAAAATCTTGCGCGAGACGGAGAGGAACTCGTTCAGCATCATGTCGCGGAAAACGTTCTCGGCGGCGGCGGCCTTGACTGCCTCGATGCCTTTAATGGCATCGATCTGGTGCGAGCTGTATTTGCCCTGGCTTTCTTCAACTTCACCGAAGAGCGGACGCAGCACCTTCTGCGAGAAATACATCAGCCCGCCGTAGAGCGGGGTGGTAGCGAGAAAGGCGAACATGAGCGAGGGGCTGTAGAGCGCCATCAGGCTGAGCGCCCCGATCAATTGCACGAGCGCGAGAATGGCGCCGATGCCGTGGTGCACGGCAAATTCGCGCACCTGCCGCGCGCCATCGAGCCGGCGCTGAATGTCGCCCGTCCGCCGGCTCGTGAAATAACTCATGGGCAAGGACAACATTTGCCGGCTCAGATAATCGAGGATTGAGGTGTCGAGCCGGACGGCCGCGAAGGCGAGCAGATATTCCTGCGCCAGGGAAGAGGCCTGAACGAAGAAAAGGGCCGCGCCCATCCCGAGGAGGATGGTTTTGAGCAGCCCGATATTTTTCTCCACGATCACCTTGTCGACCACCATCTCGGTGAAGACCGGGAAGAGCAGTTCGAGGAAGGTGATGGCGATCGCGAGCAGCATCACCTGGATGAAGATGGTCTTGAACCTGGCCAGGAAAGGAATGATCCAGGCGAGCCCCGGTTTGCTCTCCGGCGCGTTCGCGAAGGCGACCGTGTAATCGAAAAGCGCCGCATAACCCGACCAGCCCTGGGCGAATTCCTGGCGCGGGATTTTGCGCAGCCCGAGCGCGGGATCGGCCACTTTCACGTGCGTGTCGGTGACGTCGTAGAGCACCATCCAATGGTTGCCTTCCCAGTGCACGATGGCCGGGAGCGGCATGAGCGGCAGATTGCGAAATGAAACCTTGAGCGCGCGCGCCGCCAGCCCCAGTTCGGTCGCGGCCCGGCAGATGGCTTTCAGGCTCGTCCCATCAGTCGAGGTGTGACAGAGCTGGCGAATCCGCGACAGGCTTACCTTGCGTCCGAAATGCCGACAGATCATGCCGAGGCTGGCCGCGCCGCAATCCATCTCGTCGATCTGTTCGATGTGCTCGATCCTGCGAATCCGTTTTTTCCTTTTCCGGAAATAACCCTTCTCGTCCGCGAAAGGATCTTCGCCCTCGCCCGCCTCGGGCGCGGCCGCGGCCTTCTCGCGATCGACCCCGATCTTGTCGTGCGCTGCGACCTCGGCCGGCAGCATCTCGGTCGTGAAATCGAGCGGGACGCGCGCTTCCGTCTCGACCTGGTATTGCGCCAGTCGTTCCTCCATCAACTTTCCGAATTCGGGATAACGGCGTTTGAGATCACGGACCGCTTCCGGCTCGAGCGCGAGGAGCTGGCAGTCGCTGTAGGCTTCGACGGCGGCGGCGCGGGGCGAGCCGTTCAGGATCGAGAGTTCGCCGAAGAAATCGCCATCGCGATAGAAGGCGAGGTTCTGTTGCGAACCGTTGTGGGAATGGAAGGCGCGGGCGCGGCCTTTCTCAAGAATGAACATGGCGCCGGGCGGATCGCCTTCGCGGATGATTGGGTCGCCTTTGGGCACTTCGACCGGCGTGAGTTTCTCCACCAGGCTGCGCAGAGCTGGCACGGGCAGGCGGCCAAAGTTGCTGAACTCGTAGAGAAACCCGTGCAGCGCGCGATGGCGGGCCGTCATCTCGAGGTGATGTTTCAGCTCGGGAATTTTCTCGGCCAGCTCGAGGAAATCAGTCCGGTCGAGCCGGAGCGCCTCGACCGAGGTGCTGCAACGCACGGTTGCGGTCCGGGTCCCGCCTTCCGTCAGAGCGGACTCGCCGAAGCTATCCCCGGGCTTGAGGGTAGCGAGGACGATTTCGTTTCCATTCTGATCCGACTTCACGACCCGCGCGCGCCCGGAGAGGAGAATGAAGAAAGCATCCGCCGGCTCGCCTTGCCTGACGAGAAGGTCGCCAAACTCACAGGTCTCCTCCTGCAGGAGGTCGCGCAGTTGGTCGAAATGGTCCTCGGGCAAAAATTGAAAGAGCGACGAACGGCGGAGGAGGCTTTCGTCGGTGGGTTTCATCTCGTTAGGCAAGGAGGAGCCGCCATTGAATGTGGCGGGTGGTAAGGTCGGCGAAATGCCGGTCGAGAATCCGCTCTTCGGCCCGCGTTTTTACGACCGGATCTTCCAGGTCGGGCTCGGCTTTGCCGACCACCCGGCAAACGTGAAAGCCGTCGCCGCGGGCGATCGGCTCCAGGATTTCGCCCGGGTGCACGCTGAGAAATTTCTGCTGCAAATCCACTGGGATTTCCTCCAGCAACACTTCCGGATGGCGGTAGGGATAACGGCCTTCCGCCGCCACTTCTTCCATCGACATGCCGTCGTCGCGCGCGCAGAGAAGGGCTTCGCGGGCGGCATCGAGTGAGTCCAGCTCGATCGTCTCGACCTCAAAGCGGGTGAGCGGAAGGCGGAGGGCGGCGATTTCCCGTTCCCGGGCCTCGCGCGAGAGTAGCGCGGCGCAGTCGCGGTGATGAATCGCTTCCATCTTGAGGCACTCGCGCCACCATTCCTCATCCCGCCCGATCTTCTCCAGCCAGCCGGCAACTTCATCCTCCCGCAACCCGCTCCGCTCCAGGAAGCGCGCTTTCTCCTCCGCGATCAGCTCGGGAGCGATCCGTTCGTTAAGAGTTGCGCAGGAGGCGGCGAGACGCCAGCTCAGCCGTTGCGCCATCCGCTCCAGTTCGCCTGAGAGAATCAGCTCGGTCGTGAGCAGGTCGCGCACCTCGTTGGGCGCGGTCAGCAAGTCGAGCGGCTCCGCGGGCGCGTCCTGGAATTGTTCGCCCCAGTAATGCCGGACGAAATAGGCCCCGAAGTCGCCCAGGCTTAGTCCGCGGTCGGCCAGCCATTGTTCGGTTTCCTCCGCCGTGATGAGGTCGTGCTCGTAGCGAAAGCGTTCCGCCGCCGCGTCGATCGCGTCGTCGCTATACTGCAGTTCCTGTTCGTCGGCTTTCCGCTCGGCCGCAACCAGCCGGAGCAGTTCCTTCCAGGCCGGCCCGAGTTCGCCCCGGAAAAGCGCGGCGTCGAGCAGGTCGCGGACGGTGACGCCACGCTCTCCGCAGGCGAAAATGATCTTGCGCTCGATCGTTTCTATTTCGGTCTCGGACATTGCGGCTTTACCGGGCGATTACGTGACATTCTTCCAGCGATGTCGAGCGAATCCATCGTCGCGGCCGGCTTTGGCGCTTGCCCCGCTTTGCGACTGGGCCGCGGCTTCCGGCCTTTTGGCGGCGGGACTTCCACGTTACGATCTCCGGCGAAGTCATGGAAACTCCGCTGAGCCCACTCGAATTCGCGCGGCGCACGCGGCGCCTCTATCCGAAGCGCGATGCGGTAGTGGATGGCGAGTTGCGGCTAAATTACGAGGGATTTTTCGACCGCTGCGATCGTTGGTCGGCGGCTTTGCAGGCGCTCGGCGCGGAGCAGGGTGACCGCATCGCCTACATCGCGCCCAACACCCATGCGCAATTGGAATCATTCTACGCCGTGCCGCAGATCGGCGCCGTCCTTGTTCCGTTGAACTATCGGCTGATCGCGGATGACTTTGTTTATCTGATCAACCACAGCGGCGCCCGGATCGTGTGCGTGCACTCCGATTATCTCGAGATTGTCGAGAGCATTCGGGTCCATTTGCCCGATATCTCGGCCTTCGTAGCGCTCGAGGGAAACAAACCCGGCTGGCTGGATTACGAGGCGCTCCTGGCCGAAGCGCCGTCTCATTTCCATCGGCCCGCAATTCGCGAAACCGATCTGCTCACGATCAATTACACCAGCGGCACTACTTCGCGGCCGAAGGGCGTGATGATCACCCATCGCAACGCCTACCTCAACGCCATTGGCACCCTTCTCCATCACCCGATGAGCGTGGCCGACCGTTATCTCTGGACGCTGCCGATGTTTCACGCCAATGGCTGGACCTTTGTCTGGATCGTGACGGCTGCCGGCGGGGCGCACATCTGCCTGCGCAAGGTCGAGCCGAGGGCGGTTTTCGAAAAGATCGCGGCGGAATCAGTCACGATGCTTTGTGCGGCGCCGACCGTCCTGATCAGCATCGCGCACGCGCCGGAGGAACTTCGTCGCAGGGCGGGCCGTGGCGTGCGCGTTCTCACCGCTGGCGCGCCGCCTGCCGCGGCCACGATTGAACGAGTCGAGGAAGAACTCGGCTGGGTCATCACGCAAGCCTATGGCCTGACCGAGACCTCGCCGTTGATCACATTCTGTGAGCCGCGACCCGAACACGAAGAACTTTCGCGCGCTGAACGCTCGGCGATCAAGGCTCGCCAGGGTGTGGAATTACTGACCTCGGGCGAATTGCGGGTCGTCGATGGAGAAGGTCGCGATGTCCCGCATGATGGCACGACGATTGGTGAAATTGTGGTGCGCGGAAACGTGGTCATGAAAGGCTATTACGCCGACCCGGAGGCGACGACCGAGGCGATGCGCGGTGGCTGGTTTCATAGCGGCGATGCGGCCGTCATCCATCCGGATGGCTACGCGGAAATTCGCGACCGGATCAAGGATGTCATCATCAGTGGGGGCGAGAATATTTCGTCGGTGGAAGTGGAAGGCGTGTTGCTGCGGCATCCCGCGGTGCAGGAGGTCGCGATCGTGGGATTACCAGACGAGCGCTGGGGCGAAGCGCCGCATGCCTTCGTTGTCCTGAAGGTGGGCGCGGCCGCCACCGCCGCCGAGCTGCGCGAATTCGCGCGGGCTCATCTCGCCCACTTCAAAGCGCCTAACGGAATCACTTTCCTGCCCGAGCTTCCAAAAACCGCTACCGGCAAGGTGCAGAAATACATCCTTCGCGGGAGACCTGCGATCTCGAAGCAATGAGAAAAGAACGCTATCCTAATGGGTGGGCCGCTCCGCTGCGCACTGGCGGGAGGGTTAGCTCCAATCGAGCACGATCTTGCCGGAGTTGCCCGATTTCATGAGCTCGATCGCTTCCTTGAAGTCGGTGTAGGGGAAGCGGTGGGTAATGACGGGCGAAATATCGAGCCCGCTCTGGATCATGGCCGTCATTTTGTACCAGGTCTCGTACATTTCGCGTCCGTAGATTCCCTTGATCGTCAGGCCATTGAAGACGACCAGGTTCCAGTCGATCGCGGCCGTGTCGGGCATGATGCCTAACAACGCTATCTTCCCGCCGTGAACCATCGCCGGGAGAAGCTCGGCCATCGCCTTCGGGCTGCCAGACATTTCGAGCGCGACATCGAACCCTTCCTTCATCCCGAGCTCCTGCATGGCGTCGGCCAGGTTGCCGCTCCGCACGTCGAGCGGGAAAACATTTGGCGCCATCTTCTTTGCAAGGTCGAGCCGATAGGGGTTGATGTCGGTGATAACGACGTTGCGGGCGCCGGCGTGCCGCGCGATCGCGACCGCCATGCAACCGATCGGCCCTGCCCCCGTCACGAGCACGTCCTCGCCGATGAGATCGAAGGAGAGGGCGGTGTGGGTGGCGTTGCCTAACGGATCGAAACAAGAAAGGACATCGAGCGGAATATTGGGATCGGCATGCCAGACATTCGACTTCGGGATGGAAAGGAATTCCGCAAACGCCCCTTGGCGATTGACTCCGACGCCTTCCGTATTCGGGCAAAGATGCCGCCGGCCGGCGAGGCAATTGCGGCAATGCCCGCAAACGATGTGCCCTTCGCCGGTAACGAGATCGCCCGGCGCAAAACCCTTCACGTGCGAGCCGACCCGCTCGACCACGCCGACAAATTCGTGCCCGACGACCATCGGGACCGGGATCGTCTTCTGTGACCAGGCGTCCCAATTGTAAATGTGAACGTCGGTGCCGCAGATCGAAGTCTTGCGGATGCGAATGAGAACATCCTCATCGCCGATCTCTGGAACCGGGACGTCCTCGAGCCAAAGACCGGGCTCCGCCTTGCGTTTGACCAACGCCTTCATCGTCTTTTGCACGGCATGAAACTAGGCGAATCAGAGGCGCGGGAAAGCAGGAAAGTGGAGGACACCGCGTCGTTGCTGCGCCGCAGCATTTACAGGGCGGCGAGCTTTCCCTTACTCTGCGCTCCACATGACAGCGACCGCTGAACCCGAAGATGCCGCGCCCCTCACCGGCGAAGAACATCTGCCCGGTTTCCTGGGCCATCCACGCGGGCTCTGGTATCTCGCCTTCACCGAGGCGTGGGAGCGCTTTTCCTTCTACGGCATGCAGGCGCTGCTTGTCCTTTACATGGTCAAGTATCTCCTCCTGCCCGGCCGGATCGAGCACATCATCGCGTTTGAGGGTTTCAGCCGGCTCTATGGCGGGATCAGCGGCCAGGCGCTCGCGTCTGCAATCTTCGGCACCTACACCGCCAGCGTCTATCTCACGCCAATTTTCGGCGGCTTCCTCGCCGATCGCCTTCTTGGCCGGCGTCGCACCGTTCTCCTTGGCGCGCTCACGATGGCGGCCGGCCATTTTCTCATGGCCTTTGAAAGTTCATTTCTCTTCGCCCTTCTTTGCCTGGTCGTCGGCTGCGGCATGTTCAAAGGCAACATCGCCAGTCAGGTCGGCGCCCTCTACAAGCCTAACGACCTGCGCCGGGCCGATGCCTTCCAGATTTTCTACCTCGGCATCAACGCCGGCGTCATCGCCTCGCCCCTCATCGTCGGCACGCTCGGCGAAGTTCTCGGCTGGCATTACGGATTTGCCGCCGCGGGCGTCGGCATGCTCCTCGCCACCGGCATTTATCTCTCGGGCCAAAAGTACCTCCGCGCCGGTGAAAACGCGACCCGCGCCATCGCCGCCGCCCCGCGCGCGAGATTGACCCGGCGCGATTGGCGCGCCGTCATCGCGCTTCTTCTTCTCATCCCGGTGCTGGCGGTGGCGATTGTGCCTAACAATCAAATTTTCAACGCATATCTCGTCTGGGGCGATCAGCAGTTCGATCTGGTCTTCATGGGCAAAAAATTGCCCACCACCTGGCTCGTTACTCTCGATGCCATCGTCAGCGTCAGTTTTCTCGCCCTCGTCGCGCTCTTTTACCGTTGGTATGGGAAGCGCTGGCGCGAACCGGATGAAACGACCAAGCTCATCATCGGCTCCGGGTTTTCGGTCGCGGGCATGATGTGCCTCTTCCTGGCCGCGGCCACTCAGACCCCGGGCCACAAGATCGGGCTCTTTTGGCCGGTCGCCTTTCACGTCGTCAACAGCATCGCGTTCGCCCATCTTCTCCCGATCAGCCTCGCGCTCTTCGCCAAATATGCGCCGAAGGCGATCAACGCCACCGTCATCGGTCTTTATTATCTGGCCTTCTTCTTCGCCAACTCCCTCGTCGGCTGGGTGGGCGGCTTCTATCAGACGATGGCGACGACTAACTTCTGGCTCCTGCACGCCGGCTTCGCTGCCGGCGCCGGCCTCTGCTTCCTCATTTTCAAATTCGTCGTCGGTCATTACCTCGAGGTCGAGGGGGAGGAACCGGAGCCGAATCCGGCCTAACCGATCACGAATAACGGCGGTGCCTAGGCGCTGGCGAGCGCCGCCAGCTGCGCTTCGCTCAGCTTTAACTTTGCCGCCGCCACGTTCTCTTCCAGGTGCGCCACGGACGACGTGCCCGGGATCGGCAGCATCACGGGTGAATGCGCCAGGAGCCACGCGATCGCCACCTGGTAGACGCTAGCCTTCTGCTCTTTGGCGACCGTTTCCAAGGCCGAGTCCCTCAGCGACCCGCCGCCGCCGCCGATCGGCCGCCATGGCATGAAGCCGAGCCCCTCTTTCTCGCAGTACTTCAGCACGTTCTCCCATTTCCGATCTGCGATGTTGTAACGATTCTGCACCGTCGCGATCGGCACGATCTTGCGCGCCCGCGCGATCTCCTCCGGGTCCACTTCCGACAATCCCAAGTACCGGATCTTGCCTGCGTCGCGCACCTCCTTGAGCGCGCCGAGCGAATCCTCGAGCGGCACTTTCGGGTCGATGCGATGCAACTGGTAAAGATCGATCCGCTCCAGCCGCAACCGCTTTAGGCTGCCATCGACACATTTCTTCAAATACTCCGGCCGGCCGTTCGGCACCCATCGGTCAGGACCCGGCCGCGTGTTGCCGCCTTTGGTCGCGATCACCAATCCTTTCGGGTAGGGATGAAGAGCTTCCGCGATCAGTAGCTCGCTCGTGTCCGGCCCGTAGGCATCGGCGGTATCGATCAGGTTCACCCCCAGCTCGACCGCACGCCGAAGAACTCTCAGAGCCTCGTTCCGATCCTCTGGCCAACCCCAGATGCCCGGGCCCGTGATCCGCATCGCTCCAAACCCAAGCCGGTTGACCGCAAGGTCGCCGCCGATTTCGAAGATGGGATGATTCTCCGCCGCAGTCGCTGCCGCCGCTCGCAAAATCGTCGAGCGCGCGGCAATGACCGCCACACCGCCCCCGACCGTCAGACTCATAAACCTGCGCCGGCTCAAGCCGCGCTCCCCGCCGCTGGTCTTCTCGTTACTCATTGAGGTTCACCCTGAACCCCGCGCGGGCTTGTCGCAACCGTCGACGCTCTTTTGGAGTGGAGATTCGCCGACGCCAAACCCGTTTCACGTCGGCCCGGGGTCATGGCCCCTGGTACGAGAGGGGATTTCATTTGCCCGCAAGCCGCAAGGACGTTAGAAGAGACCCCGAGCGGCAAATCCTACTCATGTATCGGAAGAACCTACGGAGGAGGTTTGGGGGATGGTGGGTTCCGCCCCCGAATCCGGTTCACGCGGCAGCTCCGGCAGCCGCGCGGAGCGCTCATCCGGCCTCAGTGCTGCATTTGCTAACGAAGTCGCGTCGCCTCCCAATGATCTCGGATATCAGAATCACCCGGCCGGGCTTGAACCGGGCGATCCTGATCATTTTCTTTTTGCTCCTCCGCCTCTCGCCTTCGCTCCGGGGGCAGGAGGCGGTCCGCCCGTCGCTCGCGGGTGAGGCCGCCGCGGAAGCGCGGCGGCAGTCGATCGAACAAATCCCCTACAATCTCCTCGCCGGCCCGGTGCGCTTCCGCTTCAGCATCACGACCGGGATCGAGTACAATGACAACATCAACCTCGCGGAAACGAACAAGCAGGATGACATCATTATCCGGCCGCAGTTTAATATCGACGCGATCTGGCCGGTGACCCAGCTCAACACCCTTCGGCTCGACCTTGGGATCGGCTACAGCTTTTACCTCAATCATTCCAACGCCGATACAAATGGCGTGCTCGTCTCTCCCGGCTCGCAACTGGCCTTCGACATTTTCATCCAGGATTTCCGCATCAACCTGCATGATCGCTTTTCTCTGCAACAGGATCCGACCGCGCAATTGCAGCTCAGCAATGTGGTTGATTACGGACGCTTTGAGAACACGGTCGGGATTTCAATCCTCTGGGACCTGAACAAGGCGGTCCTGACCTTCGGCTACGATCATTATACCTATGTCTCCACGACCGACACTTTCTCCTATCTCGATCGCAATGCCGAGATTCTGAGTTTCAGCGCCTATTTTGCGCTCAGCTCTACCACCGGCGCCGGGATCGAAACCACCGCCGTCTATGATTATTACGACGAAAGTTTCCTAAACGACTCAGTCTCCTACAGTGTCGGCCCTTTCATCGAGACGCAGGTGACGAACTACCTCAAACTGCGCGCCTCGGCCGGATACCAGTTGATTGATTTCGACAGCGGCGGCGGAGTCCGCGACACGAGCGATGCCAATGAATGGTATGGCAACGTCCTCCTCTCTCACCGCCTAAATGCCGCCATCACGCAGACGATCTCCGCCGGTCATGAATCGCAGTTAGGCGTGAACTCCAACTTCGTCATCGTCAACTATGTCCGGCACACGGCGACCTGGGCCATCATCAATCGGGTTCTGCTCGCGACCGAGCTGTTCTACGAGGACGGCGACGATTCGGGCGGCCTCTTCTCCGAACACATCCAACGCTATGGCGGCGCGGCGACCTTGGCTTATCAACTGACCCCGCACATCACCCTTGGCCTGCGCTACCAGTATACCCAGAAGCAATCCGACCAGCCGTTGCGCGATTACAAACAAAACCGGGTCTCGCTCGATGGTACCTACAGCTTCTAAAACGGACACCATGCCACGATGAAGCGCTTTTTACTCCTCTGCAGCCTTTCGATTTTTGCCCTTCTCCCCGAGCTGCGGGCTTTCGCCCAGGATAGCAGCCCCCTCCCGACCGTTCCGCGGCCCACGGCCGTCGATCCCTCCGAAATGGGCAGCGCCAGCAGCACGGTCATGCGGACCAACTCCATGGCGGTGCTGGATGACAAGAAACGGCTCGGCACGGACGACTTTGTCAGCTTTCGGGTGGTGGAAGATCGCGACAACCAGTCGCAGCGGCTCCGGGTTAACGATAACGGAGAGCTGGAAGTGCCCTACATCGGTCTCGTCCCGGCCCAGGGCAAGACCTGCCGCGAGCTGGCCTACAACATTAAGAATGCGCTCGAAAAGGAGTACTATTACCATGCCACCGTCATCCTGGCGGTCGATCGGGTAAGTGAAAAATCGCGCGGCAAAGTTTATGTCTACGGCGCGGTCAAGGATCAGGGCCCGCAGGAGATTCCGACTGACGAAACCTACACCGTGAGCAAGGCGGTGATTCGGGCCGGCGGCTTTGGCGATTTCGCCGACAAACGCAAGGTGAAGGTGACACGCAAGGACGGCAAAGATTTCGTGGTCGATCTCAAGCGGGTCATCGAACAGGGTCATACCGAGGATGACGTCGTCCTGCGGCCCGATGACCAGATCTACATTCCGCAGCGGCTGGTGAATTTCTAATCATGCCGAATCCAGCTCCTGAACGTTCATCGCCGGCCTCGATCATGACCGCGGTCGTGACCCGCGTCCATCGCTACAAATTGCTCCTTCGCCGGCGCTGGTGGATTCCCTTTCTCACCACCTGCCTCGGTCTTTTCGTTGCCGCATGGATGATTTACCAGGCGCCTGACGCCTTTCTCTCGACGAGCAAGATGATGCTGACGGGCAAGCTGAATCTCGGACAGAACGCCGTCTTCAGTGAGGACAGCAACAATTTCTACGGCACCCAGATTCAACTCATGCAAAGCGACGAGGTGCGCGATGCGGCCCGGGCTCTCGTCCGCGCCACCCAGCCGCAGTTGCAGCCGGTCAAGATCGATCTCGAGGTCACGCAACGGCCGCGGACATCGATCTTCGAGCTCCAGGCGATCGGTGCCTCTCCCGAGTACACCCGGGCTTATCTCGACGCCGTCATGCAGAAGTATCTCGACGTGAAAAAAAGCATGCGCGCGGACCAAGGTAGTCACGTCACGACCGCGATCACCCAACAGTTGATCCAAGTCGAGAAAGATCTGCGCTCGGGTGAGGACGAGATGCTCGAATTCCAGAAGGAGCACAACATCGGGTTTATCCAGGAGGAAGGAAACAGCGCCGCCGCCTACCTCGTGAAATTGAATCAGGAGTATGCGCGCCTCAAGACCGAGTATGACCTGCTCAGCCTGCTCGATCTGGATCAAAACCTGGATCGGCAGCAGGTCGTGCCCAAGCCCGGTGAGGCCGGCGCCACTGGCAGACAGAACGATGAGGGCATGCCTCTCGCCGATTTCGGACCCGAGGGCGAGTATCTCAAAGCGCGGCAGGCCGTGCAGCTGTTGAAAGCCGAACGCGACACGCTCTCACAAGATTTGCGACCGAGACATCCCAAAATTATCAAGCTCAATGATGAGATCGATAAGCAGGAAAAGTTAATCGATCTTTACCGCCAGGACGCGGTCGAAAAACTCGACACCCGCCGCAAAGCGATCGGCAAGCAGATGGAAAATCTGCAGGCCAACATCAAGGAATGGGAGAAAAAGGCGCTCGTCCTCAGCCAGCAACTGGCCCAGTTCAATCGCGTCAAAGGCAAAGTGGACCGGCAAAAGACGCTTTACGATCGCCTGACGAACAACCTCAAGGATGTGGGTGTGTCGCAGGTCGTCGATACCGGCGATCAGGTCGCCATCATGGAGAACGCCACCGCGCCGGTCTCGGTCCGCCCCGGCCTGATCATGAGCCTTCTCGTTGGGCTCGGCTTTGGCGCCTTCGCCGGGCTCGCCATCCTCGTCCTGCTCGATCGGATCGACGATCGGATGGCCTCTTTCAGCGAGTTTCAGCATTATTTCACCGAGAACATCCTCGGCCAGATTCCGAAGGAGAAGGCGGAGGGCAAAATTACCTTGCTCCAGCCGGATGATGCCCGGCACGTCTTTGCCGAGTCCTATCGCAACGTCCGCTCATCCATCTTCTTCATGCCTTACGAAGGGCCGCGCCCCAAAACCTTCCTCATCACGAGCGCCGTGCCTAACGAAGGCAAGTCGACCATTTCTTCGAACCTCGCGATCACGCTGGCCCTCGCCGGCGCCAAAACCCTCCTCGTCGATGGTGACCTGCGGCGCGGCGCCCTCCGCGAAGCTTTCGATATTCATTCCCGGATCGGTTTCTCCGAGGTCCTCCGGGGCGAAGTAAACTGGCGGGAGGTCGTGGTCCCGACTTCGTTCGCAGGCCTTTTCGTCCTGCCTCGCGGCAGCACCCTCTCGCAACCAAGCGAACATCTCCTGCGCGAATCGACCGACGCCTTCCTCAAAGACATCTATAATCACTACGACTACATTGTGATCGACAGCTCGCCCGTCCTGGCGGCGGATGACACGACCAGCCTCGCCCCCAAAATCGATGCCACCCTTTTCGTGGTCCGGCTCTCCCATACCTCCGCCCGCCTAACGAGGAAGGCGCTCGAGCTCCTCTATCATCGGCAGGTCCATGTCCCCGGGGTCATTTTGAACCATGTCGACACCTCGCTGCCGGAGTATTACTACTACCAATACGCGGAGTACTACAACCCACCGGCCGCGCCCGCCGGAAATTTGCCGCCGGCGAGGCAGCAGCAGAATCCCCGCGTCTAGCGGCCGCGCCCGTCGGCCTAACCTGCCGGACGAGAGGGCGCGACCTTTGCGCAGGCTGCGCGTCATGAATCTTACCGCTCCGGGCCGATGAAACCGTCTGCTGCGCCGCTTCGCATCCTGATCGTTCTCCATCTGCCCTGGGACGCGCGCCTCGGCGCCGCCCGGGTCTTGATCGAACTGGCCCGGGAATGGACGCGGGCCGGTCACACGGTCGAGAAATTTTGCCTGACCGATGCCTGGCCGGAGCCCGCCAGCTCGCGCGCCGGCGCCGCCTTTCGGCAATCGCGCTTTTCCTGGCGGGCGGCGGAGTACATCCGGCGCAACGTCGATCGTTTTGATGTCATCGATTGCCTGATCGGCGTCCTCCCTTTCCAGAAAAGGTCACTGCGCCTCCGAGGATTGTTAGTCGCGCGCTCCGTCGGACTGCATCGACTTTACGATAAGTTCCTGCGCCAATCGCGAATCCTCTGGCCGAATCAGCCCAAAGGACGCTGGTTCGGCCGTCTCTTTCACCGCTGGCTCGATTGGCGCGCGTGGCGGGAGGCGGAGAGATCGGTCCGCGCCTGCGACCTGCTGAATTTGCCTAACGAAGACGAACGTCTGGCGCTGGCGCGAGACCCGGCGGTGCGCGCTCCGGCCATCGTCCTGCCCTATGGTTTGACGGAGGATTTTCGCGCCGCGCTCGCCCGGGCCGCCGCCCAGCCGGCGCAACGCCTGGCACGGAAAACGATTTGCTTCATCGGCATGTGGTCGCCGCGCAAAGGCGCCTATGATTGGCCGAGGATCATCGCTGCCATCCGCCAACTTCATCCCACCGCCCGCTTTCTTCTCCTCGGAACGATGTTTGAGGAAAGAGCCGTCCGTTCCGACCTTGGACTGGTGGAAGGCATTTCGTGTCGCACAACTTTTACCGAAGCCGAACTGCCAGGCTTGCTCGCGGAGTGCACCGTCGCGTTGTTTCCCAGTTACATCGAAGGCTTCGGCCTCGCGGTCCTAGAGCAACTGGCCGCGGGACTCCCCACCGTCGCCTACGAGGTTCCCGGCCCGCGGCAGATTCTTGACTCGCAACGCGAGCGGTTGCTCACCCCGGTCGGCGACCCAATCGCAATGGCGGCGCGCGCTTCTGAGATTCTGGCTTTGAGTGTGCCGGAATATGAGAAGCTCTCCGGCGAATGCCGCGCGATCGCGCAGGGTTATTCCTGGCCCGAGATTGCGCGCGACACGATCGACCAATATCGCGCGGCGCTCGAGTCGCCAGGGGAAGAGGCGCGGGGCGCGTGAAGAGGAACCGCTCGATTCTCCAAATTGTTCCCCTCGCCCCCGGCGGCCACGATGGCGTCGGCGACTATGCCGAATCGCTCGCCCGCAAGCTGCGCCAGGATCATTCCCTCGAGACCACTTTTGTCGCGGGCCAGCCTTCTTCCGTGATCGAAACATCCGATGGTTTTCGCGTCCGCTCTCCGCTGCGCCGCTTCGAACCGGGTCCGTCTGACGCCATCATCCTGCACTACGTGAACTACGGTTATGATCCGCGGGGCATCCCGCTTTGGCTCCCCCGGGTTTTGCGGAATCTGAAATCTTCCCGGTCGCTCCTGACCATCTTCCACGAGCTTTACGCCCGGGGTTCGTGGCGGCAGAGCACCTTTTGGTTGCGACCGCTCCAAATGCGATTGGCGCGCTCGATCGCCAGGCTCTCGGAAAAGGCGATCGTGAGCAGCGAAGTCTCGGGCGACCAACTGCTCCGACTCGCCCCGGAGACGCGGGTTATTGTGCACCCCGTTGTTTCAAATTTCGGTGAGCCAGAGCTCGCGCCGGAGGCAATCGCAGAGCGGGATCCGCATCGCTGGATTATCTGCGGTCGGAGCGAATTGCTCGAGCGCTCGTTTCGTTCCTTTTTAAGAATCGCGCATCGGATCGAGGCCGCCTGCGCGCCGCGCGAACTCTTTCTCGTCGGCGGCGCGGAGAACACCGCAATGCGCGAGGCGTCGCGGGCAGAAAAGAAAATCAGGACCCATTATCATCCGGCAGTGGAGGCAAGCTTCGCATCGGAGATCCTGGCGAGCTGCGCCTTCGGCTGGCTGGACTATTTCGTGCATCCGGATATTCCGGTTCCGGCCATTCTAAAATCCAGTTCCTTTGCCGCCTTCTGCGCCCACGGCGTGATTCCAGTGAGCCCTCATTCCGGCGCCGCGATCGCATTCCGGGGCGATGCCTTGCCGGGTCCGTTTTTCGTTTCGGCGTCTGGAGAGAACTTTCCCTCCGAGTCGGAGCGACCGCTCGTCGCCCATTCGATTTACTCCTGGTATCAGCGCCACGCCTGCTCGGCTCACCTCGCCGCCACGGTGGCCGCGGCCCTGGCTGAGGAGAGTTAGTCATCTTGAAAATTTTGATTTCATCTCATGCCTTCGCCCCCAGCATCGGCGGGATCGAAACCGTCAGCGGGCTCCTCGCGCACGAGTTTGTGCGGTTCGGCCAGGCCGTCACGATCCTGACCCAAACGCCCGCTGACAGCGGCGCGAAATTTGTCTGTCCGGTCATCCGGCAGCCGTCGTTAGGAGAATTGATCCGTGCCCTTCACTGGTGCGACGTTTTCTGGCAGAGTAATCTCAGCCTGCGGACGATCTGGCCCGCGCTCTTCCTGCCCAAACCGGTTGTCATCACTCATCACGGCTCCTATTGCCGGCGGCCCAGCGGGCTGGAATTCGTCTTGCGGCTCAAACATGCAGTCGTCGAACGAACGACGAGCGTGGCGATCAGCCGATTCGTCGCGGCCTGTTTCGAGACGAAATCGGTCATGATTCCCGATCCCTACGACGCGCGGAAATTCGTCGACTGCTCCCCCGCCACGGAACGATCGGCTGATTTGATTTTCCTCGGCCGGCTCGTCTCGGAAAAAGGAATCGATCTTCTCCTTGAAGCGCTCGCTCTCTTGCGGGCGCGCAATTTAACCCCGCGGCTCACGATTGTCGGTTGCGGCGCGGAACTTTTCCCGCTGCAGGAAATGGCGGAGCGCTTCTGCCTGGGCGAGCAGGTGACCTTCGCTGGGCCGAAGCGCGATGCGGAGCTGGTCGATCTGCTGCACCAGCACAAAATCCTCGTCATCCCCTCGCGCTACGACGAACCGTTCGGGGTCGTGGCGCTGGAGGGAATTGCCTCGGGCTGCGCGGTCGTCGGCTCCAGCGGGGGCGGTCTCCCGGAGGCCATCGGTCCGTGCGGAATCACCTTTCCAAACGGCGACGTCGAGGCGCTGGCCGGCGCTCTTGAAAAATTGCTACGCCAGCCTGACGAACGACGGCTCCTGACCGCCAATGCCTCCGAGCATCTGCCGAAATTTCATCCCACCGTGATCGCGCAAGCTTACCTTGATCTCTTCCGCTCCCAGCTCGCATGATTCTTCTCTCCCATCCGACCGCCAACCAGAACGTGCGGCAAACCGCCCTCGCCTTTGCTGAGGCGGGCTTGCTCGAAGAATTCTGGACCTGCGTCAACTGGAAGCAGGGCGGAATTCTCGATCGATCGCTTTCATTTGCGCCGCGTCTGCGGAATGAATTTCGGCGGCGTTCATTTCCCGCGGAGCTGCAGGCTTTTCTCCGAACTCATCCCGCGCGCGAATGGGGACGGCAGCTCGCCGGACAACTCGGCTGGCAGCGTTTGACCCGGGAGGAACCCGGGCTCTTCAGCGTGGATGCCGTTTACACCTCGCTCGATCGGCGGGTGGCGGAACGCCTGAGATCGGGCCTAACGATAAAAGCCGTCTACGCCTACGACGGAGGCGCGCTCGCGACTTTTCGGGCCGCGAAAGAGCGCGGGCTCAGATGCATTTACGAACATCCGATCGTTCATTGGCGCCTGGTTCGCCAATACCAGCGCGAGGAAGCGGAACTGCACCCGGAGTGGGCGCCCACCCTCGGCGCCCTGGCCGACAGCGACGAAAAACTGGCGCGAAAAGATGAAGAACTGGCGCTTGCCGACGTCATCGTGACACCGAGCAGTTTTGCCGGCGCCAGCCTGGCGCATGCTCCGGCGGTCCAGGCTCCAATCCATATCGTGCCCTATGGCGTTGCCGCGCGCCGCGCGCCCCCGGCGCGAACGCGGGGACGCGGAAAATTACGCGTCCTCTTCGTCGGCGCGCTCAGCCAGGCGAAAGGCCTCGGTTACCTGCTGGAAGCAGTCGCGCAGTTCGGGCCGGAAGTCGAGTTCACCCTCATCGGCCGCCGCATCAGCCCCCTCATTCCCGCCCCGGCCGTGCTCGATAAATACCGCTGGATTCCTTCCCTCCCTCATGACGAGCTCTTGCAGGAAATGTCAACCCATGATGTGCTCGTCCTCCCGTCTCTGCATGAAGGCTTCGGTCTGGTGATGACCGAGGCGATGGGGCAGGGCCTGGTCGTGATCACGACCCCGCAAACCGCTGGTCCCGACCTCCTGAGCGACGGGGTCGACGGGATCCTGGTCCCGATCCGTTCCTCCGTGGCGATCGCGGAAAAGCTGGCGCTCTTGCTGCACGACCGCGATCGGCTCCGGGCCATGCAAGGGGCCGCGCTGTGCAGAGCGTCCTTTTTTAGCTGGGAAAACTATCGCCAGCGGCTTGCGCAACTGGCACGAGAAGTGGTGGGCCTGCCCCTCGAGTCATGAAAGCCATCGCAGCGCGACACGTTTCATCCGCTCCGACAGATCTTCCCGCGGTCTTTAACGCCACCACCACGATCCGGAATCTGCGTCGCCTGATCTGGCTTTATCTGGCGTTGCTCATTCTGGA
>DATBDG010000206.1:0-6432 GCA_036270055.1 Chthoniobacterales bacterium | reverse complement strand
ACGGACCACAATATCCGGGAAAACCTCCTGCTTGTTAAGCATCCCGGCTTCGCTCTGGAGCGCCCGCCGTAGCTGCTCCTCGTCGGTCGGGTCCTCGACAATGCCAAGCAGCGTGGTCTGCGAGTGGCATGGCCCGGCGATGAGTCCCCCGAGCCTCGTTGGGTTGTCGGCGGGATCGGTGCCGTCGCTGCAAATGAGGATGCGCATGGACTGCCTAAAGTTTGTGTCCTGTAAACAAAGTGTAGACCACAATGGCCACCCCGACCAAAGGGAGTGGAACGAAGAGGAGACGAATCTTCGGTCCGGCGAAATACTGGGTGAGGATGGCACCGATTTGGGCGCCGATCGCAGCGCCGGTGTGCATTACCAAGGCAACCAGAATGTCGACATTTCCTTTGATCGCGTGTGTAAAAGTTCCGTAGCTCGCGGAGATAATAATTTCAAATAGATCGGTCCCGACCGCGAGATGAGTTGGAACGCCGAGAATATAAACCATCATCGGCATCCGGATATAGCCGGCGCCGCCGCCGAGGAAGCCGCTGAAAAGTCCTCCGATAAAAGAGACGATGATAATGACCCAGAGCGAGATTGCTTTCACGCCCGATGTCGGGAGGGAAATGACGGGCCAGACCGGTATGCGCTGCATCGATTTCGTCAGGCCGGAAAAGGAAGATTCGTCTGTGGCGTGGCGGCCTTTTTGAGTATTCTTATTTTTCCCAACGCCTCTTCTTTTTTGGGAACGGACGGTCCTCCAGCTCTCCCAGACCATAAAGCTAGAGATGCTCAGATAGATGACGATAGACACGATGCTAACCACGAAGTCGACGTTGCCCTGACGTTTCAAAAGCTGGATCAGCTGCGCGCCGCATTCCGCGCCACCGATAGTGCCTGTCGCCATAATTAGGCCGAGCTTCAGATCAACGTTGCCGAGAGCGCGATGTCGCCTCGCCGCCACCACCGACTTGCCGACGATATGCGCCAGATCGGTGCCGACGGCGAAGTTCCAGTGCATCCCGACTGCTCTCAACGCCGGTCCGGCGATGAAACTGCCCCCGACTCCGAAAAACCCGCCCAGGACCCCAATGACGAAACCGATTACAACCAGATAAAGCGGACTGATGTCCGTTCCCGAGATCGGGAAATGCATTGCGAGGAAGATCATTCGGAGCGTCCGCGCAAAAGGCGGAAGAGAAAGGTGGTCACCATTTCGAGGAGAATGGCCTGGCCGATGATCAAGCCGATGGAGACGAGAGCATAGAGCTTGATGTTTTCTTCAAAAAGATGAAACAGCCAGTTGGCCAGAAAATGAAGGACAAGGAAAAAGTAGATAACAACGAGGACGCTGTAGACCGCGAGCTCAGCCAAAAAGGAGAAAAGCGTCTTGCGCGTGTCGGATTTCATTAGTGTGCCAGGACGCTGCGGGAAAGTTCCAGCACGCTTGATTTGGCGGCTGGATGGCGTTGCGTCAAACAGGAAAATGATTGCGCGCGCAGGGAATCTTCCTACTTTCGAGGCCGAACCCGCCCTAAAGTGCATTATGGCTGATGTCGCAAACAAATATTCCGAAAACGTAGAGGGGAAATTCTACGTCGACGATCAGTGCATCGACTGCGACCTCTGCCGCGAAACTGCGCCGGCCAATTTCAAGCGGAACGACGACGGCGGCCATTCCTTCGTCTACAAACAGCCGGAATCGCCCGAGGAAGAAGCACTCTGCAAAGAGGCGATGGAAGGTTGCCCGGTCGAGGCCATCGGCAGCGACGGCGGCTAGTCTCATCCTGTAGCGGCGGTCTATGACCGCCGAAAGCCATGGCGGAGCAGGAGAATCGGCGGGCACAGACCGCCGCTACAGTTGTCGCTCTCACGATCGCCGGTTCCGATTGCAGCGCCGGCGCCGGGCTGCAGGCCGATCTGAAAACCTTCGGCGCGCTTGGTGTCTACGGCCTCACCGCCGTCACCTGCGTGGTCGCGGAAGTGCCCCGGAAAGTCTCGCGCATCGACGGGGTCGACCCGCGCAATGTTCGCGATCAAATCGAACTTTGCCTGGCGAACTTCCCGGTCGGCGCGATCAAGACCGGGCTTCTTTTTTCGGCCGAAATTGTCGAGACAGTGGCGGACGTTCTCGAAAAATCGGCGGCGAAAATTCCACTCGTGATCGATCCGGTGATGGTGGCGACGAGCGGTGACGCGCTTTTGCAGGCGGCTGCGGTCGAGGCCTATCGCAGGCGGCTCTTTCCGCGCGCCCTGCTGATCACGCCGAACATGGCGGAAGCGGCTGCCTTAACCGGAAGGCCGGTGCGCAATCTGGAGGAGATGCGGGCCGCGGGGGCAGACCTCGCGCAAAAATTCGGGACGCGTTTCCTGATCAAGGGCGGGCATCTCGACGGCAAGCGCGCGATCGATTTGCTCTGCGGCGGAGCTGAGGTGCAGGAGTTCTCGGCGCCGTTCGTCGGCGGCGTCTCGACCCACGGGACCGGGTGCACTTATTCCGCGGCGATCGCGGCTCACCTCGCGCGCGGCGAGTCGCTCGAGACGGCGGTTGCGCGCGGCAAGGAGTTCGTTAGTCGAGCGATCGCGGAGGCGTTCGTTTGGAAGGGCGTTCACGCGCTGAATCAATTGTAGGGCGGGCGCTCCGCCTGCCTCCGTTAGTCCCCCAACCGCCAACCGAAGCGGTCGCCCTACAAGGGTGCGCTCGGCTCTTCCGGGTTCACCCAGCGCTCTTCTTTCAGCGCCATGAGCGCGGCGGCACTTTCCGCCAGTTTTTTGCTCCGGCCGCGGCCTTCACCGAGAATCTGGTTTTCCCAAACCACCCGCACTTCGAATGTCTTCTCGTGCTCTCGCCCGCTCTGCGCGAGCAGTTCGTAAACCGGGCTCCGAGGCGAGATGGCCTGCAGAATTTCCTGGAGTTGCCCCTTCGGGTTCACCTCCAGCGGCTCTTCTTCGAGGCGTTCCAGGTCGGCCCGCATCCACTCGAGAACGAACCGCCGCACTGTCTCCAAGTCACTATCGAGGTAGATCGCGCCGAGGAGCGCTTCGAAGGCGTCGCTCAGAGTGGAATCGCGCTGCCGGCCGCCGCTTGCCTCTTCCCCCCGCCCCATCAGCAGATGCCGGCCGAGATCGATCCGGGCGGCATGGACCTTGAGGGCTTCGCGCGAGACGAGACGTGAACGCCGGGTCGTGAGGCGACCTTCGCCCGCTTCGTGGAAGCGGGCGAAGAGATGTTCCGTGATCACGAGCTGCAAAACCGCGTCGCCCAAAAATTCAAGCCGCTGATTGTCGAAGTGTTTTTTCTGTTTTTCGTGGGTCAAGCTCGGGTGGGTGAGGGCCTCGGCGAGAAGCTGCGAATCGCGAAACCGATACTGAATTTGTTCTTCGAGAGGATGCACGGACGTCCTCGTTAGGGCGAGCGGCCCGGCTGTTTTTCGTAGACCCCGATCGAGGTCACGAGATCGACTGCCCGTTGCAGGACGGCATCGTGCGGGGCTGCCTTTTCTCCCTGGGCGCGACGGCGCTGGGCGGCTTGGGTGGCATCGATCTCGGGGTTGGTCCCGGAGAGGAGCGCGGCCTCGTTCAGGTGCGGCCGATCGACTTCGAAAACAAAAGGCGCCATCCCTTTTGTCAGGCTCTCTTGAAAGATCTGGCGCTTTTCCTTTTCCGGAAGGGCGACGGGCAAATCGGGCACGACGCCTTGTTGAAAATGCGAGCCCTGCTCGGGCAAGATCGCTTCCGCCGTCGCCACGCGCAGAATCTGCCCGCCTGGCAGCGGCAGCTCGTCGTAGTCGACGGCGCGACCGGCTGTCGTTTCCCCGATCACGATCGCCTTGTCGTAATGGCGCAGCACGCCCGCCAGCACTTCGCTCGCCCCCGCCGTCGCGTGATCCACCAGCACGACAATCAACCCAGCGTAAGCCGGCTTTTGATTGGAAACGAACGTGCGCGGTTTCTCTTTCGCCGGTCCGTGCAGACTGAAGAGCGGCACATCCTTCGCCACGAAACGATTCGCGAATTCCGCCGCCGCCGCGTAATCCCGGGTCTCGCCGCAGCCCCGCAGGTCCAGAATGATCGCGTCCACCTTTTTCCCGGCAAAGGCCCGGAGTGTCGTATCGAGTTCCTGCAGTTGCGGCCGGCTCAAATCGCCCGGACGCAGATAGCCGATGTGGCCATCGAAAATCTCACGGTAGAATGGCGCCGGCGTGGGCGTGGGCGCGCTCCGAGCGGGCAGCAGAGTCACGCCGCGACCAAGTCGTTCGAGCAAGCCCTCGAGGGTGGCACGATCCAGTTCGGTCTCATTCAGCGCCGTCGGATTGACGTAGTGCTCCCGAATCAGGCGGATGGCCTTTTGCAGGTCGGCCGCGTCCAAGGCGTCGATGCCGGTCTTAGCCGGGGGGGAAAGAGCCGGCGTGGCGGAGGGGGCCGGCGGCGGATTCGGACGGGTCGGAGTTTGCGCCCAAGCCGAAGCCGCGACGAAAAGAAATATCGTTAGGCTAAGGCGCAGCATCAGGCGGATCGAGCTTAGCCGCAACCGCGGCAAGAGCAATGTCGCGACGATAATGGCAGCCTTCGAAAGCGATCTTCCCGACCGCCTCATAAGCGCGATCCCGTGCCGCCGCGATCGAGTCGCCGAGGGCCGTGACCGCCAGGACGCGCCCGCCGCTGCTGACAACTTCCCCGTTTTCCCGTCGCGTTCCGGCGTGGAAAATCTGCACCTCCGGGAGCTTGGCCGCGGCTGCGAGACCGGTGATTTTTTTGCCTGCCTCGACGTTCCCGGGGTATCCCGCGGAGGCCATCACCACCGTCACGGCCGGGCGTTCGTCCAGCTCGATTGTCAACTCGTCCACCCGCCCGTCGATCGTCGCTTCCAGGATCGGCAGCAGGTCGCCTTTCAGCCGCGGCAGAATCACTTGCGTCTCCGGGTCGCCAAAGCGGCAATTGAATTCCAGCACGTGCGCCTGCCCGTCTCTGATCATGAGACCGGGGAAGAGCAGCCCGGAGAAATAAATCTTTTCCTCCCGCAGACCGCGGAGGAGCGGACGGATGATCTTCTCCTGAAATTGTTGCGCGAGGCCGGCATCCCACTTTACCGGCGGACTGTAGGCGCCCATCCCGCCGGTGTTCGGCCCGGCGTTGCCCTCGTTCAGCCGCTTGTGATCGCAGGCCGCACCGAGCAATTGGTAACGATCGCCCGCCACCAGGACGTGGAGCGAACATTCCCAGCCTTCGAGAAATTCCTCGATCAACACCTGCGCGCCAGCCGCCCCAAAGCGTCCGCGATCGATCATGTCCGCGATTGTTTCCGTCGCGCCGGCCGCATCGTGCGCGATTACCACTCCCTTGCCCGCCGCCAGCCCGTCCGCCTTGATCACGACCGGGTAATGCAGTTTCTCGGCAAAGCGACTCGCTTTCCCGCTCTCGTCGAAGACCCCCGCCATCGCCGTCGGCACGCCGGTGCGGCGCATGAGTTGTTTCGCGAAAACCTTCGAAGACTCGAGTCGCGCGGCCGATTTGGTCGGACCAAAAATGCGCAGATTTTCTTTTTGAAAGGCATCGACCAGCCCGAGGGCAAGTGAATCGTCCGGGCCGACCACGGTCAGCCCGATCTCGTTCGCGCGCGCAAACTCGACCAGGCCGGCCGAGTCGTTAGGCGAGAGAGCGACGTTCGTTCCCAATTCCTCCGTCCCGGCATTGCCCGGCGCGCAGAAAATGGCGTCGACTTTGGGAGATTGCTGCAGCTTCCAGGCGAGCGCATGCTCGCGCCCGCCGCCTCCCACGACCAAAACCTTCACCGCGACTCGCTTCGTTGTGTTCTGCCCATACCTGCGGCGCCCACCAATATGACCGGGTGAAAATCTGGAGCCAGGCTACTGATTTTGCCGCGGGACCTGGGGATCGCTCGCCGGGAGAGTGGCGGCATCTTTTGTTTTTTCCAAGGAAAAAAATGTGCCGCGCTTCCGGTCGATATCCTTCTTCCGGGAGGTCACTCTCCGATTGCACGTGCCGCGGCATTCCATTACAGAATCGGATGGCTGATCGCGCCCGGCAGGCTTCCGTCATGAACGCGCATTGCCTCTCCCGTGTCGTCCTAAGCCGGATCGCGGACAAATGGACCGCGCTGATCATTCACGTCCTGGCCACCGGCACGCGGCGCTACGCCGAGCTGCAGCGCGAGATCGGCGGCATCTCGCAAAAGATGCTCACCCAGACCCTGCGCAGCCTGGAGCGCGACGGACTCGTGAGCCGCAAGGTGCATCCGGTCGTCCCGCCGAAGGTGGAATATTCGCTCACCCCTCTCGGGCGGACCTTGATCGAGCCCTTGAACGCGATCTGCCATTGGTCGGAAAAACATCTGCCGCAGTTGGAGGCGAACCGAGCGCGGGCCCGCGCCCTCGCTTCCAACGGGGCGGATTCGACTCGTTAGGGCCTTTCTCCGAAGCG
>DATBDG010000205.1:0-5383 GCA_036270055.1 Chthoniobacterales bacterium | reverse complement strand
CCCGCGCCAGGCGCACCTGCAAAATTACCCCACCGCTGTAAGCCTGCGCCAGAGGCGCGAAGATGCGGCGCGGCATCTCATCCCCCAGCACTTCGTGCCGATGCTGGCTCACGATCCCGACAATCGTGAAGTCGTTAGGCGAGCCGTCGCTCGGCGGGAGGGCGTAGCGCAGATGCTGCCCAAGCGCGTCCTTGTTCGGGAAAAGCTTCTTCGCCAGCACCTCATCAATGATCAGGACCCGCGGTGAATTCTTATTCTCCGCCTCCGTCTCTGTGAAATCGCGACCGCGCAGGAGACGCACTCCGATGGCCTCGAACCATCCCGGAGTGACGGCGGTGAACAAACCGCTCGCCCCCGGTTCCGGCGCGTTCGGATCGGTCTTGCTCACGGCCGCTTCATCCAAACGCAGGACGCGCCGGGAGTTGGTGATGTTGCCGTAGGGGAGCATGGTGGTGAGGGCTGCTGCCCGCACTCCGGGCAAGGTCCGCACCCGCCGGACCGCGGCAAACATCGTGCGGCGCGCGGCTTCTTCGTCCTGCCGGCCTAACGTGAAATCCATTTCCGTCGAGATACCGCCGGTGCGGTCAAATCCCGGATGGAGGGCGCCGGCCTTGAGCGCGCCGCGGAAGAAGAGGCCGGCGCTGAAGAGCAAGGTGAGCGAAAGCGCGATCTGCGCCATGACGAGGAGATGGCGCGGGGCGAAAAAGCGATTGAGCCGCCCGACGTGCGCCGGTTCGCCGACCTGCTGTTTGAGATCGTTTACGAGATCGGCGCGCGACGCCTTGAGCGCCGGCCCGAGGCTGAAGAGAAGTGTGGCCACGAGACAGATGAGGAAAGTGACCCCGAGCACGGTCACATCGGGTCGCAAATGAACTACGATGGAAAAGTTCATTGCCCCAAACAGATTGCCTAACGACCCGAGAAGCAGGCCATTGCTCCAGAGGCTGATGAACAACCCGAGCGCACCGCCGAGCAAGGCGAGCAGCATCCCTTCGCAAAGCAGTTGCCGGACGATCCGCCAGCGGCTCGCCCCGAGCGCGAGACGGAGCGCGATTTCCTTCGAGCGATTCGCCCCGCGCGCCAGAAGCATGTTCGCCAGGTTGAGACAGGCGATGAGAAGGACCGCGCCGGCCATCGCGAGGAGGAGGGTGCCGATCAGCCCCACCGGGCCATCATCCGAAGGCGTCGTGCTGATGCTGAAACGTGACGGCTCCTGAATCTGCAACTCGCGCTCGCCGGTCGAATCGGGCGGCTGGATCGCAGTCAACCGTTTGGCGAGCGCGGGCAGACGCGGTTTGGTTGATTCGATCGAGAGGCCGGGACGCATCCGGGCGACCAGGTTCAAGGTGTAATTCTTGGGCGCGCTCAGCGGTAATTTGGTCGAGGTATCGCTGAAGGCCGTCCCGAGCTGCGAGTAGATCCCCAGCGGCACCCAAAGATCAGGCGCAAGCAACGCGTTCGTGCCGGCAAAGCCGTCCGGCGTCACGCCAATCAGGGTATAGGTCTGGCCGTTTATGGTCAGCGGTTTGCCGATGAGATCGGCCCGGCCGCCGAGTTTCTTCCAATATGGATAACTCGCCACCACCACCGGGATATTGGCGTCGGGCCGGCATTCGGCCTCGTTGTAGAAGCGGCCGAGGGCCGGTTTTACCCCCAGGAGGGAAAAGAAATTGGCCGATGTCAGAAAAATAAAACTGCGTCGCATCCCTTCATCGCGCCCGATCCCGGCGAGGCCAAAACCCATCGCAGCGACGTCCGAGAACACGTCGCTGTTCTCCCTCATCGCGCTGAATTCGTTGTAGGCAAACGGTCGATAATCGTGCGCCGCGCCCTGCCGCGCGGTGAAGAGGTTGACCACTTCCGCCGGGCGCACGGGGGTCAACGGCCGCAGGATGACGCCATTAACGAGCGCGAAGACTGCCGAGTTCACCCCGATGGCGATCGCGAGAGTGAGCACCGCGATGGCGGTGAAGCCCGGCGTTTTGAGCAACTGCCGGAAAGCGAACCTGAAATCCTGGATCATCGCCAGTGAGATGCCGGGGGCGATGACTTTGGATTCAGAAATGTTTGCTTGTAGCGGCGGTCTGTGACCGCCGAGTTCCTGTCCCGATGTTGCGGGTTGCACTAACGGACCCGCGCGAGAGGTTGCAAATCGCAATGGGAATTCCAATTCAAAGCCTCCATATCGGAATGCAGGTGCGCCATCCGCGCTATGGCCTCGGCACGATCAAGGCGCTCACCGAACACACGGCCGACATTACCTTCGACGACGCTCCGCGCACGGTTGACCCGGCGACGAGCGACCTGAGCGCAGCCGAGCCGACTGCGCGCCTAACGGAAATGGAAATGCCGCTGGCGGTGCTCATTCGCCAGATCGCGCAATCGATGGTCGACGCGCTCGCGCTGGAGAAACCGGATCAGCTCGTGGAAGGCCTCGCGACGCGCTGGCAACGCGGCACGCTCGTGCTCAAGCCAGCGGATGAGTCGTTGCAGCCCAAAGAAGTGCCGCTCGAGACTTTCTTCCACAAGATCGTCATGATCCGCAACAACCTGCGGGTCCTGGAACAGAAGGTGAACGCGAGCGAGAAACTGAGCGACGCCGACAAGTTCGATCTCCAGCAATACATCACCCGCTGTTACGGCTCGCTCACGACCTTCAACATCCTCTTCAAGGAGAAGGAAGATCAATTCAGGACGACTGATAAATGAGACCTGGCGGGTGACGAGCAGCTCCAACGCCTCCGCTGATTGTCATCAGGAATCGGCGCGGCGCTCATCTAAGGGTAATCCGGCATTGGCGGTGCCTGGCGATCTGACCGGCGCCTCAAGGTTCGGAGCTTGCAAGTCCCACCCTGCCTCGGACGAGAATTGGCATGCCGTTTGCATCTCTTCGCTGACCGGATAATAACTGCGCTCATGAAATCAGCCCTTGTCCTCTGTCTCGCGTTCGCGACCCTTGCGCCGCACGCAGAGGCCGGCTGGTTTTCGCGCCGGACCCCGACGCCAATTCCGACCCCGGTGCCGGTGCGGAAGGCGCTCCCGCCGCCTACTCCCACCCCGGAGCCAACCCCGTCGCTGCCGCCGCGCGAGCTGGTCGCCCTCCCAATCTATGACGAGGAAACGAGCGTGCGGCTCCAGATTTTCCTCGATAATCACGAGTTCGGGCCCGGAAAGATCGACGGAAAAATGGGCGAGTTTTTCGGCAAGGCGCTCGTCGCTTACAAGAAAGCAAACGGCCTCGAGCCGACCGGCGCGGTCGATGAGCAATTGCTCGCTCAGGTGCCCGAGCCCTACACCACCTACATGATCCGGCCCGAGGATGAGAACTTCGTTGGCGACGTGGCCTCGAAGCCGTCGGAGCAGGCGAAACTAAAGGCAATGAAGTACGGGTCGCTCCTCGAGTTTGTGGCCGAGCGCTATCACGCGGCGGAGGATTTCCTGCGCAAGATCAATCCGGGAGTCGATCTCGAACAGCTCAAGGTCGGCGACGTGGTCAATGTGCCTAACGTTCAGCCATTCGAGATCGAGAAGCTGTCGGAGAAGTTCATCCCGAAGAATTCGGCCTTTGCCGGCCGGCAAATCTACATCGACACGCGCGAGCGTTTTCTCGAAGTGCGCGAGGGCGACAAACTGGTGGCGGAATTTCCCATCACGCCGGGTTCAAAGACCCTCCCGGCGCCATTAGGCGAATGGAAGATCCTCGGCATCGCGACCATGCCCTGGTTCCGGCACGACGAAGGCGTGCTCAATCACGGGGTGCGCACGGATGACTTCTACAACATTCCACCCGGGCCTAACAATCCTGTAGGCATTCTCTGGATCGGGCTGAACAAACCCGGCATCGGTATTCACGGCACGAATAATCCTGAAACGATCGGCCGCGCCGGCAGCCACGGCTGCATCCGCACCGCCAATTGGGATGCCGCCCGCCTCAAAGACCTGATCAGCCCTGGAACTAAGGTTACGATCACGATGGGCGTGCCCTTCGAGCTCAATCCCACCCTGGCCCACAGCGCACCTCGCTAGCGGAGCAGGCCGCTCCTCCAAGGCAAAATAGTTCGCGCGGTTTCGCGTCCTCCCGGGTCCAGGCTTTAGATCGACCGATGGATTCCAGCGAGCACGACACTTTTCGAGCGGCCATTCACGGTGATCGCGACGCTTTTGAAATGATCATTCGCACCCAAAGCCTCGGTCAGGTGCAGAATTTCAATATCCAGACCGAGCGCGTCGCGCAGAACGGTTCCGGATTATCGAGCACCGCAAAAGTCGAGCGCGACAAGGTGCAGCTTAATCTCGTCATCTCGCCGCAGCGGCGAGGAACCGGCCGTGCAACAAACCCGTCTCGCCATTCTCACCTCCTCGGTGCCCGAGAGGGTGGCGCGTTTGAAAACCGAGACGATCAAGCTCGGGGGCGAATTGCGCAGCTCGACTTTCACCCGCACTCCAGACGGGCAGGAACTGGCAAATCTGGTCCTGCGCGCCCCGATGGAAAGCTATCCCGCTCTCATGAAGACATTCGAGGAATTGGGCAAAGTGAAAGACGTCAATATTCTGCATAACGATCGGCCGGGCACAATCGCAAATCCGGCGAATGCGCCGGTCGAGATCAGCGTTCAGGTTTACGCCGAACGTCATCGTCTCCGACCAGAACGGGTTCGGCGCCACGGTTCCGCGCACCCTCGGCCAAGGGATTGTCGCATTGACCTGGAGCGTGCGAATGATCGCCTTCCTCGCGTTCTGGGCGCTTGCCCTCGCTCTGGTGGGCTGGCTCGTCGTGCGGCTCGCAAAACAGCGTCGCGATCGTTAGGGGCATGGGGTAAACAAGCTCCGGGGAGCACGGGCTGTCAGCCGCGTCGCATCCGGCGAGATTCGCCGGATGCAATTTTGCGCCAAAGCGCAACCTGCAAAGTGAACGTCGCGATCTCGGAGCACTTCTCGAGGTGGCGCAAACTGCGCTAAACAACCGGCTACCAGCCCGTGCTCCCCGGAGGTTATGGCGCCGCCGGCTGGCTGGTTCGGGCGCGATTACGACGCCAAGCGACGCCAGATTGCGGACTGGATCATTCCGAAGCGCCCTAGAGTGTCCCCAGCGCAGGCGAAGCCCGCCGCCCGAAGGAGCACAGCCGGATCGTCCAAATGTTGAGTTGTCAGACCGCTGGTTAGGCGAAAGAAAAGGTACATGGCGCGAATCCAAAGTCTCGCGTGCCACCGCCGCCAGCCGCTGCTGGGAACATGGAAATCAGCCAACAACCAGACGGCCTCTGGTCCGGCGGCGCCGCTCAGCTTCTGGACGACTTCGCGCAGCTCGATGCCTTCGAAGCAATCGAGAAAAAAGTGCGTCACGATCATCTCATAGGAGTTTGCTCCTAACTCCATCTCCCGG
>DATBDG010000204.1:0-4608 GCA_036270055.1 Chthoniobacterales bacterium | reverse complement strand
CTCGACGCTCCCTTCTCGATTTCCTCCGCGGCGCCGATGCCTAACAATAAGTCGGCGAGCGCAAACCCGGTCGGATCCTGCACCCCCTTCTCCTTCGAGCAGGCGTCGCAGAGATTCACCTTCTGCATTTTGCCCTCGAGAATCTGGGTCAGGAAGACCGAGGCATCATTGCATTTACAAACGTCGCAAAGCATGGCTGATCAATTAGACCACAAAGTGGATAAAAGATTCAACTGCCAGCCTGCGCGGGTCCCGCCCTTTCGATTCCGTCCCGAGGCGCCGTTGATCACTCCGAAAAAATTGGTGTCCCGGTCTCGCGTGTCAATTCGCGGAAGCGCGCAATCGTGCGGCCCGTGATCGGTCCCGGTTTGCCGTTGCCGATCGAGCGGCCGTCCACCTTGATCATCGGGATGACTTCCGCGGCCGTCCCGGTGAGGAACGCTTCGTCGGCGATGTAAAGATCGTGCCGGGTCAATTCCGGCTCGGAGATTCTGATCCCGAGTTCCTCCGCGATGTCGAACACGACCGAGCGGGTGATGCCGCGGAGCGCGCCGGCTGTGATCGGCGGCGTCATAATCTCGCCCCGCTTCACCAGAAAAACATTATCGGCGGTGCACTCAGCGATGTTACCGGCATCGTTCAACATCAGCGCTTCGTCGGCGTTCGAGAGGTTCGCCTCGATCCGGGCGAGGACATTGTTAAGATAATTCAACGACTTGACCGCGGGATTCAGAGTCGCCGGGCCCATGCGGCGGGTCGGCACCGTCACGACCGTCAGGCCGCGCTGGTAAACTTCCTCCGGATAAAGGGCAATGGTCGAGGCGATGATAATGACGGTCGGCCGCTTACACTGCACCGGGTTGAGGCCGAGATTGCCGATGCCGCGGGTCACGATCAGGCGAACGTAACCATCGCGCAGGTTGTTTTGACGGATCGTCTCGAGCAGCGCGTCATCCATTTCCGCGCGCGAGATCGGGATTTCGAGGCAGATGGAACGGGCCGAATCCCAGAGCCGTTCCATATGCTGTTCCATCCGGAAAACGCGACCGTTGTAAAAGCGAATGCCCTCGAAGATGCCGTCGCCGTAGAGGAGGCCGTGGTCGAAGACGGAGACCTTGGCGTCCGCCTGGTCGAAGAATTCTCCGTCGATGTAAATCTGGAGTGATTTGGTGGCGGTGCTTTTCGTCGCAGAATCGGATTTCATCGGGGGAATGGCGACGGCGGTACCGGCAGCGTCCTTGGTAAGCATGGAAAAACTTCCGGTGTTTCGAAGGGCAATTCAAGCGGAGAAACCGGGCCGCGCGAAGACTGGGCGGGTGCGGTGGACGCTTCGCACTGCGAAGGTGTCTTTTTACCTGCCGAGCGCGTTTCGCTCTCCGTGAGCAGCCTCCAATTCACCCGCAGAGTCGCGCTGCGCACCGCGAAGCGACTACAACGCCGGCGGAACCAGCCGATCGTTTGTTAGGCACACCCAGCCCCTCGCAGCTCGCGCGAAGAAACACGAAGCTTTCCCTGGAGCAACCGGGAGTCGGTTAGGACGACTCCCGGAGCTAAGCCATCAATGTGCTTTGCAGTCAGCCATCAAGGAGCTGTGACGTCGACAACGACTTCGTTCGAGCAGTCGCCGGAGTCTGTCTCGCACACCTGGTAGGTGATTGGGCCCCTGTGGTGGTTTACCTTGTCCCGGGTTATCCCATCGTCGGCGGTTGTTTGGACGACAACACCGTCGCGCAAGACGTTGATGTCGCCTCCATCGGCAGGGCTCCAGCGCAGAGTAACGGCCCGGGAATTTCCCTGCCTCCGCACGCGCGCCTCTAGCGTTATGTCACCGCCACCGCCCTCGCAAGGGCCGGGCCCCACCCCGTTGCCGACCAGTCCCGAAACCTCAAGGGTGTAGGTCGAACCGGGCGTCTGCGAAGCGTTCGTCTCTTCCACCACGACGACCAGGGTTTGATTCGCCGGCACATCCACCGAGAAGGTGTTGGTGGTGTTAAAGGCAGGGCTGCCGCCTGGATCGCCGAGATAGTTGATGCAGATGTTATCTGTCATCCCAACGACCGGTGGGATATATTGGTTGAGGTAGGCAACCGAAAGAATGTTGCCGCCCCCAATCGTATTCGTCGACGTGGTCGAGATCGTCGCACAAGCGTCTCCCGGTCCATTCGGGAAGGAGAGGACGTCGTAGCGGCGATTTCCGGTGCCCAAGATGCCCGGACAAACTTTGGCCGTTCCGCAACTGCTCACCAGGCCATTCCGACCCAGTCGGCCTTCCTGGACCGGATCACTGTCTTCGAGGGTGCCGTTGATCACCGCCGGTGGTGTCGCACACGAAGGGAGCGAGAAGTTCACCACGGAAGACCCGCCCGCGAACGAGATGGTCAGGGTGAAGTCGATCGGCGTGCCGCATTGGAACGCCGCCGAGGTGCTGACCTGGAAAGGCGTCGTGTTCGCGCTGGTGTCGTTTTCGGCCGTGTCGGGATAGGCCGAATTCGGCTGGAAGATCGTTACCTCGGGCGTGGTCGTGGAAAGGACGGCCGAGACTCCGGAGCCCAACAAGCAACCGTCGTTCAAGATGGACACGTTAAGTTGTTGCACTCGTTAGGCTCGATCATTCCATTGCCGTTACCGCCATCCTCGGAGACCGTCGCGGAATCAAAAACGAAGCTCGCCGCTCCGCTCAGGCATTCATCCAGTGTCGTCGTGTTACCGTCTGTAATCGTGACTGGAAACGGTCCGATCGCGTTACAATTGTGCGCCGGATCGATGACCGTGGCCGAGTACGACCCAGGCGACAGGTTCATCGAGTAAGTGCCGTCGGGCTTGGTTGCGGCGGAGAAACCAGTCGACGGTCCGCCGGTTACCTGGACCAGGGCATCCTTGAGTAGCGCGCCGGTATCGCAGGCGGTGATGGTTCCGCTCAGGGTCCCCTGCGGAGGGGCGACCGTGCCGTCGAACTTGAAGGCGCCGATCTTGGCTTTCCAGAGGAATTGGCCGGTGACGTTGTAATACTCGTTCGTGTACCAGAACGTCGATTCGTCGGCCGGGTCGAGACACATGGTTGTGTAATCGCCCCAGCGATTGTTCGGCAGTTGCTGCACGGCAGTGCCGGCGAACATCGTCGCCTCACCCTGGGCCAGCATTCCCGGAGGATCACCCAAAAGCCTTCCCGCATATGCAATGGAGGGGAAGACGCTGAGGCTGGAGGTCGAGTAGCCGACGGCCAGATTCCCGGCGTTATCGGCCACCGAGCTGCCCATCCAGCGTTCCGTCGTGTCGGGCGAATAGGTTCCCTGGTCCTGGACCGACCAGTTCCCGCTCGGGCTCGTCTTTTCCAACACATACCAACGGGTACCCGCCCTATACTCTGCGATCGTCGGCGCCACGCCCGGAGGAGGAATGATGCCGGAGTTTACGGTCTGGACGGTCGTGAGCGTTTCGGTGCCGCCACGATTGAAATACTGGAGGCGCAGCATCAAGCGGTCGCCGATCGCGTTGAGGTAATCCGCGGTCACGGCCGGTGGGGGCTCTTCGATTTCATTCCGCGCCCCACTGAAGGTGCCCGGACTGCGCGAATCAAATGCAGCCACCGGGAGCGGACTTTCGGGACGCTCGATAAAGGTGGAATTCCCTGGAGTCGCGAAGTCGGCGTGGAAGTCGAACAAACGCAGCGCGTCAACGCTGTCGAAGGCATCGTCGAGGAAGACCGAGAAGACGTTAGGCGCGCCGGCTGGAGGCGGCGTTAGGCCATTATAGTCCGACGGGATCATGCCCGAGGAAGAATCGCTCAGATTGGGTCCGGCATTGAAATAGATATAGGTAGCGCTGGAATCGCCGACCAGCATCTTGGCCCGGTCGAAGGCGAAGACGCCAAAGCCATCGTAGGGCCCGCCATTCGTGAACTGACGATCGGTAAAGTAGTAACCGTCCGGCCAGGCGCCGATCTTCCCGTAATCGGGGAATTCGCTATCCGGCATGATGAAATCATAGGCCCAATATTCACCAGTCGGATCACTCGTTTTGGAAACCGCGACCGTCTGGTGGTAGGGCGGCGTCGTCGTGCTGGTAAACGCAAACTGACTAAGGACCCAGCGATTCGCCATCCGATCGTAGAGCGCGAGCCCATCGCCATTATCGTTGGTCGAGACTGGGGGATCGAAGGCGGAGAAGAGTGTGCTCAGCTTAAACGCCGGACCGCGTGGGACGCCGTTCTTGTCATAGATTCGCACTCCACTGCCGTTCACGATTTGCACGTAGTCGTTAGGGCCGACCGCGCCCGCGCAATCGGGCGGCGCGGAATTCGCCACCCCCAGGCCTTCGAAAACGACGATGGGAGCCGGGATGTTCAATTTGAAACGACCATCCGGACCAAAGGAGGACTGCAAAGCGCCATCCTTCTGCGCAGGCGCATTCGGGTTCGGCCGGCGGACGAAGAGCGTGTTGAGTTCATTCATCTCTTCGGCTTTCTGCTTGAGTTCGGGATCGACCCGGCTCGCCTCCGCCATCAACTCACGCACTGGCCGCGTTTCCACGACCCTCAGCGCGCGTCCGACAATCGGAACTTTGCTCCCAAGCTTGGCGTGGCCAGCTGAGGTGGTTTTGGCTGCGGGT
>DATBDG010000203.1:0-36177 GCA_036270055.1 Chthoniobacterales bacterium | reverse complement strand
CGAGGACGAGGAGCGAAGGAATGCTGCCGCCGCCCAGTTTGCGGATTCCGGTCATTTCGCCGAGCTGGTCGTAATCGATCGCCAGCCAGGGCATTTTCATTTCGCGGATATAGGTTTCCCAGCCAAAGTGCGAGCGGTCGGAGCTGACGAAAATGACCTCGAACTCCGGATGGGCCGCGGCGACCCGGTTATAATATTCGACCAACTGCGGGGTGAACTTGCGGCACGGTCCGCACCAGTGCGCGGAATAGTAGAGGGCGACGTATTTTTTCTTCTCCAACTCGCTGCCATCGGGCCGCTTGATCTCACCATTGCGGCAACGAACGAGTTTTGGTTTCAGCACCTCGAGCAGGGGCGCTCCGGTCGACACCACCGCGGCGGCGGCGGGAGCGCGAGCCGCCGCCTGCTGCGACTGGAGGAGGGCGTTGAATTCCAAATTCTGTTGGGCCTGCGCCGCGCGCCGGGCGTCGATCTCTATCGCGCGTTGCCTGGCCTGATCCGCCTCTTGATTCGAGATCAGCCAGACCTTGCTTTCGAGGGCGGCGATGAGCTGCGCACTTGCCCCGCAATCGAGGAGCGACTTTTCCGTGGGCTCGTCCAGAGGCTCGAGCACGCGGCGGCTGCTCATTTCCGCCAGGATGCTCTCGCTTGAATAACCGGAACGGAGCATGAGGCCGATCTCCTTGTTCGAGAGCGGCGACGGAGCTGCCATGAGTGCGGAAAACAGCCCGGCGACGAGCAGCCAAGAGAGGATGCGCATGCCTTGGCAGGAGCAAAAGATGCGCCAGCTATTTTTCGCAACCGGGAAGAAACGCGGGAGCAGATCGCGGAATCCCGGCTTCGCAGCCGCCGCCTTGGCCGCGAGTTCGTGGGCGGCCTCGGCTTGCCCGGTCTGCCCGGCGAAAATGGCGCTGAGCCATTGGCGTCCGGCGGTGTCGGAGACCTGTGGACGGATGAAGGCCGTCGAGATGGTAAGGAGCATCTGCGGGGAAAGATTGGTCCAGTCGCTTATCACGCTGCCGTAGCGCGTCCTCAATTCGAGCTGTTCAGGCGTGGCGCGGCGGACCGGTCCGTCGTAACGCACGCCGTGAATATCGGTCACCTGTGGCCGATCGCCAGCGTCTCCAGTTCCGAAATGCGCTTTTCGTCCTCCATCCGATCGTCGACACTCCCGCCATCGACCAGTTCCATCACGACGTAGAATTGCCCGTGATATTCGCCGACCGAGTAAACCTCGAACACATGCGGATGGCGGATCGAAGCCGTGATCCGCGCTTCGTGTTGCAACCTGGCAGTGAAAGTGGCGTAGCTCGCGGATTCGCTGCGCAAAAGTTCGAGGGCGACGAAGCGATTCAGCCGCGTGTCGCGCGCCTTATAAACCGAACCCATCCTGCCGGTGCCGAGGTTCGACCACGACATAGGTTTCGAAAAGGCGCTCGACCTGCAGTTGAAAACCGCAAGCCGGACAATTCACCTTTGCGAAAAGCTCCAGACCGCTCGTCTCGACCTGGTGCCCGCAGGTGGGGCAGGGCTCCACTTGCAGGCCGCTTCCGGTCGGGGCCATGGGCCGATTCATAGCATCCTCCGCCGCAAGCCGCGATGATAGAATTGACTGTGCCTAACGATAAGGCGGGACTGCGACTCGACCGCTACCTTGCCCTCACCCTCCCGCAGTTTTCCCGTTCCCGGCTCCAGGCTTTGATTCGGGCCGGCGAGGTCCAACTCGAGGGCAAAGGAGCGCGGACCCGCGCGATCGTCCGGGCCGGGGATGTCGTTAGGCTAACGGTCCCGCCGCTGGAGGAAATTGCGGCCGAAGCGGAGGAGATCCCGCTCGAGATCCTGTTCGAAGACGAAGATCTGCTCGTGCTGAACAAACCGCCCGGGCTCGTCGTCCATCCGGGAGCTGGCAACCAGAGACACACCCTCGTCAACGCCCTGCTTCATCATTGCGCCAGCCTTTCCGGCATCGGGGGCAAGGAACGCCCCGGCATTATCCATCGGCTCGACAAGGACACGAGCGGCTGTCTGGTGGTGGCGACAAACGATGCCGCGCATCACGAGCTGGCCCGCCAGTTCGCCGAGCGGGAGGTGAAAAAGATTTATCTCGCGCTGGTTGCCGGAACCTTTAAGCGGGTCCGCGGAACGATCGACGCGCCGATCGGGCGCCACCCGGTGCAGCGAAAAAAAATGGCGGTCGATCGGCGCCGCGGGCGGGCGGCGAAAACGGAATACCGCGTTTTGCAATCAGGCGGTGGAGTCAGCCTGGTGGAATGCGGATTGCACAGCGGCCGGACCCATCAGATTCGGGTGCACCTTCATCATCTCGGCCATCCGATTATTGGCGACGCGCTCTATGGAAGAAAGGTTGGGGCGTCGCGCCAGATGCTGCACGCTTGGAAGCTGGGCTTCAATCATCCGCGGACGAAGGAGCGACTCTTTTTTGAGGCGCCGCTCCCGGCGGATTTTCGCGAGTTGCAGGTAAGCGCGTTTCGTTAGGCGAAAGAGAAAAGCGCCGCATGCATGGCAACTACCGGGAATCGACCAAACTCGCGTCTCCTGATTCGTTAGGTTGGCGGGTCCGGCCGAGGGCAAAGATCGCCGCGACCGCCGGCGGGATGAGGATGAACCCGCGCAGCCACGGCTCCGAGTGCCACGGGAGCATGAATAGTCGCTCGTTCCAGAACAGGTAATAGGCGAAGACGGTGATCGAAAGCACCTGCCAGGCATCGTTCCGGCGCCAGGTGGCAAAGGGTAAAATCCAGGTGCAATACCAGGGATGGAGGACGGGACTCAGGATGAGCGCGGTGCCCATCACCCAAAGCAGGCCGCGTTTCCAATTCCAGATGAAGAAGAGCGACACGAGCACGACGGCGATGATGATGAGGACGTTGTAGTGATAATTTTTCTGGTGCGGATTGGGCCAAAAGGTGTCCTCGATCAGCCACCAAAACATGTCGTTGAGCCGCGCGACATAGATGAATCGGCCCAACGATTCCCAAATCGGGACCCGCGGCACGCCATAGGGGAGGCTGAGGAGCGCCGGGATCCCGAGGCTGATCGCCAGCGCACAGGCGCGAAGACCGAGCGCGAAGACCAGAATCGGCAGGAGGAGCACCGGGACTAACTTGATCGATATCGCCGCCCCCAACGCTGCTGCGCCGAGCAACGCCCAGCGCCATTGACTGGGGGACTCAGGCGCGGCCCGGCTGCGCACGAAACAAAGAATGGCGCCGACCAGCGGCAGAATCATGAGGCTGTCGAAGTGCGCCGCCCCGGCAAAGCTGTAAACGACGAGCGGATTCCATGCGTACCAGGCGGCATCGGCGTAGCGCGCGCGCCCGCCGATCAGGCGCAGGAGAAAGCCGGCGGCGGCGAGATCGGCGGCGGCGAAGAGCAGTTTGTAAACGAGCGGGCCAGCCCCGAGTCGGCTCAGCGCGGCGAAGACCAACTCCGTGCCTGGCGGATAGATCGCGCTGTAGTCGCGATGATTGATCTGGCTCCAGTTTGGGAACCTGGCGCGTAATGGAGCCAGTTCCTCGTCGTTAGGCGCAAGCAAGTAGGGATTGAAGCCGGCATTCTGGATCCGCCCTTCCCATTGATAACGCCAGAGATCGTCCCCGGGCTCGAGCGGCAAGGCGAGGAGACGGAGGACTAACGCCACACCCCAGAAAACGCCGCGCGCCCAGCGTCCCGCCGCGAGTTCCCCGAAAAAAGAAGCGGCGGCAAAAAACGCGATCCCACAAAGGACGGCGGTCTCGACAAACTTGACCGGCATGCTGGCGTAACGCCAGTCGTCGAACCGGGAAAGCGCCGCGAGGAGGAGGATCTCGGCCAGGAGCGCGAGCCAAAAGCGCGCCTGCAGTTGTAGCGGCGGTCTATGACCAGCGGGGCCGGCAACGTCCTCGTCGTTTTGCATTAGGTAACGGGGTCGGCGGTCATAGACCGCCGCTACAGCGTCTGCTTTTTGAGCCGTTGCAGGCCGAGGCGGTGAGCAGCCACATCCACAATCTCGGCCACGCGCCGTTTCAAGCGGCGGGCCCGGGTGGCGAGGAAAAGTAGGAAGACGCCATAGGGCACCAATATCCGCCAATCCACGACCCCGCTGTTCAGGTCACGGTAGATGATCATGGCGAGGAACAGCAGGTTGATGATGACCGTGGTGGTGACAAAGCGATACCGCAGTTTCACGCGCGTCAGGCATTTCCCGCCACCGTGATACTCGGTCACGGTGCGAAGGATGACGCTCCAGAAAAAGTTTCCGTAAATTTGGATGTCCCACTCTTTCCAACCGGTATCGGCGGAGTAACTCCAGCCTTCCTCCTCGAGGAGGGCGAAAATCGACTGGAGGAGCGCGTTTCGCTCCACGCCTTCCTCACTCCAATAATTGCGTCGCCGCAAATTGCCACGGCCCGCGCCACCGGAGGGCATTTTGTCGTGGGTGCCGATGACCCCGCGCGGGGTGCGTTTGAAATCGAGCCAAGTGAAATAGCGGTTCCAGCCCCTAACGAGCGGTTGGGCGAAGGCGAGGAACATCACCAGGAGCCGGGCCGGAGCGGTGTCGAATTTCGGCTCGATCCGCGCCCGCAGCATGTAGGAAAGCGCGACGCAGAGCGTCCCGCCGAGCATGAGGTAGGGAACGATGCGCAGAATCGGAAGAAAAATTCCGAGTCCGAAAAGAAAAAGCGTGAGAACGAACCACTCGATGCTGCTGAGATAGTTGGCGATCTCCGATTGCGGCGATGGGTAGATCGATTGGAAAAAACCTTCGCCGAAGACCCCGTGATAGATGATGGGCCGATTGATGAACCAACTGAAACGGGGCGAGCCATAGATCTGGCCGCGCCATTTCGCGGTCCCGGTCGGCCCGAAAAAAATCAGGTGCTTGAAGCGCAGCATCGACTCCGCCTCGCCGTAGCCGGCCTGTTGTTTACGAAACGCGCCTAACGTAAAGCGGCGATGATGCCAGACGATGGCGGTTGGACTGAAGGCGATGACGTGGCCTTCCTGTTGCAGGCGCCAGCAGAAATCGACGTCGTCGCCCGCCTTGCGATAATCGACATCGAAGCCAGCGACGGTCTCGAAGGCCCAACGATAAAAGGCCATGTTACAACCCGGGATATGCTCCGCCACCGTATCGGTGAGGAGGACGTGGCTCGGCCCGCCGGGGGCGGCGGCCACGCAGGCCTGGACCCAGTTCTCGGCCGGCGGCGAAATGTTCGGGCCGCCCACCCCCGCATAGTCGCCGCTGACGAGTGTTCCGATCAGGTAGTAAAGCCAGTCCGGATCGGCCATGCAGTCGGAGTCGGTATAGGCCAGGACCTCACCCTTGGCGGTGGCTGCGCCGGCATTGCGGGCGTAGCTCAGGCCGTGGTTGTCCTGGCGGAGGTAACGGATGTTGGGAAAACGGGCGGCGATTTCGGGCGTATTATCCGTCGAGCCATCATCGACCAGGATCGCTTCGTAGGCCGGGTACTTGATTTTGCCTAACGACTCGAGACAGGCGGCGAGCGTTTTGCCGCCGTTGTAGGAGCAGACAATGATGGAGACGAAGGGCGTCTTCGGCAGCTCGCGGTGTGGGAGCGAGGCGTCATCCTGTCCTAACCGTTTCTGAAGGGCGAAGAAAGATTTCTTCGGCGTGCGATCGCGCCTGACGAGCCCGAACGACCAATCGGTGATCTCCTGTTCGCCCGTGAACCATTCGTCCGTCCAGGCGAAAAAAATCGTCCCAGCGAGCCCGCAGCGGACCACGCTGTCGACGTGCCAGCAGAGCATCTCGGCCTGCTCCTCCTCGCTGTGGCGGATCGTGTCCATCCCGAATTCGCCGAGCATGAGGGGCTTTTCCTCGGCCAGATTTTGCAAACGGAGGAGGTATTTTTCGAAATCGCGCTGGTCGTGCAGATAGACGTTGAAGCAGAAAAAATCGACGTTCTGCGGGAGGAGATATTCGGTCGGCGGATAACTCGCGTAGGAAAAGAGAACGTGCGGATCAGCCTCGCGCCCGACCCGAATGAGGGTCTCGACAAATTCCGTCACCCGGCGGACTCCGAGCCAGCGCACCATCGTGGTCGGGATTTCGTTCCCAACGAGATAACCGAAGATGGCAGGATGGCCCGCATGAGTCGCGACCGCCGCCCGGACCGCTTTGACGATCTCCCGCCGAGTCTTCGCGCGGACGAGAAACTCGATGTGTTTCGCCCAGGGCAAAGTAATCAGCACCCGCACGCCGGCTTCCGAACAGCAATCGAGAAACCAGCGCGGCGGGAGATGATAAACCCGCACGACGTTGATCCCGAGCTCGCGCATCTGGGCGAGATCGCGCCGCGCCTGCTCCGGCGTGCCGAGGTAGTCGCCGGCCGCGTCCGGCCTGAAGGGCCCGTAGGTCGCGCCCTTAACGAAAAATTTGCGCTCGCCTTCGAAGAAAAACTTGGCGAGAGCGCGGACGCGAACGGGCGCAGGTTGACTCACGAGGTGCTTTTCCTAGTGCAGGGAGGGAAGGGACGCAAAGCTTTTGCTGAGACCGGCCCTAACGAAAAATTTGCGCCAGTGCCTCGTCCACAATCCGGGCAGTAGCGTCGATTTGCGCCGGCTGATGCGCGGTGGAGATGAATCCGCTCTCGAACTGTGACGGCGCGAAATAGATCCCGGCCTCGAGGCAGTGATTAAAAAAACTTCCGAATTTGGCGATGTCGCTCCGGCGGGCGTCGGCCAGGTCGGACACCAGTCCGGCGGTAAAGAAGAGGCAGAACATCGAGCCGATGCGCTGAAAGGTGGCGGCGGCCTTTCTCCTGCCTAACGACTTCTTCGTGGCCGCCTCGAGCTGCGCGCCCAGCTCCTCGAGTTGTTTCCAGCCATCGATTCGCTCCAGCTCCCGCAGTTGCGCCAGACCGGCCGCCATGGCGAGGGGATTGCCGGAGAGCGTCCCAGCCTGGTAGACCGGCCCCAGCGGCGAAAGTTCGTCCATGATTTCCTTCCGACCGCCGAAGGCGCCCACCGGCAGACCGCCGCCGATGACCTTTCCCAGCGCGGTCAAGTCGGGTCGAATCCCGTAGATTTCCTGCGCCCCGCCGCGGGCGACGCGAAAACCGGTCATGACTTCGTCGAACATGAGGAGGGCGCCTTCCTCATCGCAGATGGCACGCAGCCCTTCGAGAAAACCGGGTTTGGGAAAATATAAACCAGCGTTGGCCGGAATTGGCTCGAGAATGATCGCGGCGATTTCTCCCCGGTTCTCACGGAAGGCATGACGCACGGCCTCGAGATCGTTGAATGGAAGCGCGATCGTTAGGCCGGCGAACTCTTCCGGCACGCCGGCGCTATCCGGTTGTCCGTGGGTAAGCGCGCCGCTGCCGGCGTGGACGAGGAGCGAATCGACGTGCCCGTGATAGCAGCCCTCGAATTTGATGATTTTGTCGCGCCGCGTGAAGCCGCGGGCGAGGCGGACGCACGACATTGTCGCCTCGGTGCCGCTGTTCACCATCCGCACCTTTTCGATCGATGGCACCCAGCGGCAGATGAGTTCCGCCATCTCCACTTCGAGCGGATTTGGAATGCCAAAGCTCACTCCACGCGCGGCCGCTGCGCACACGGCGTCGATCACCACCGCGGGGGCGTGTCCGAGGATCGCTGGTCCCCATGTTCCGACGTAGTCGATGTATTCCTCCCCATCGACGTCCCAGATCCGCGCGCCGCTGGCCCGCTCGACAAAAAACGGCTCGCGCCCCAGCCCGCGGAAGGCACGCACGGGAGAATTAACCCCGCCAGGGATGTGGGCGCGGGCGCGAGCAAAGAGATCAGAAGAAAACGTGGACATCGCGCCGAACGTTCAACGTTCAACGTTCAACGTTCAACGTTGAATGACGCGAGCCAGGAAGGCGATCCGCTGCGCAGGGGCGCCCGCGCCTGATCCTGAAGACATCTTCGCCCAGACTAGCGATGTAAATCTCACCGCTGGCGTCTTCGCCCGAACGACGGCTTCGCCTCGCGCTCATTTCCGCCAAACTGCCGCCGGCGCCCCAATCGAACCTGGGTCGTTCCGTTGACACCCCTGGGGCGTGCGCCTACGCTCGGGTTCGCAATTTCGGCGGGGTAGCCAAGTGGTAAGGTCGGGGTCTGCAAAACCTCTATTCGCGGGTTCGATTCCCGCCCCCGCCTCTCTCTGGTTGCTTGTATGAAAGTTGCCGACCACCCTCAGTTCGAGACTCTCCGGCAACGTTTGCAAGAGGCGCCGGAGTTGCTTCAGCCCTGGAGCGGTGCGGCCTATCGCGTCACAACCCTTGATTATCCCAACCCGAGAAGCATTCTGCTCGGCCAGGGAAGTTATCTGCACGGCGGGCGCTGGAACGCGCCCGATTCTTTTCGCGCCGTCTACGGGAGCACGGAGGACACCGTGGCGGTGGCGGAATCGCGCGCGACGGCCGACTACGCGCATGTCCCTTGGCCTTTTCGCAATCCGCGGTTGCTGGTGGCGATCGAGCTATCGCTCCAATCAGTGCTCGATCTGGGGCGGGCTGAAGTCCGTCGCAAGCTCGGCCTGCGCGCGGAGGAGTTGGGAGCAGAGGATTGGCGCCGGCTTCAGGAGCAGGGTGAGGAAAGCCTCACCCAGGCGATGGGCCGCGCGGCTTTCACCGAGGGCGGAGAAGGGATGCTCGTTCCGTCAGCGCGGGTCAGGGGCGGGGTGAACGTGGTTTATTTTCCGGAGAACCAGCGGGCAACGAGCAAGGTGACGGTGCTGGAATCGGAGAAGCTCGATCGAGTGCGGCTTGCTTAGAATAAATACATGCAGATTTGCACGACAAAATACTTGTGAAAGTGCGGGGGGCGCGGTAGGATGGGATCATGAAAGCGAAGAAAAAATCGGCCCGGCGAAAAGAACCAACCGCCCGTGTGAAAGAGACGGCCGCGGTTTATCACCCGGCGATGAAGGTGGCCGACCCGCCGGCGATTGAAAAGATCGCCGAAAAATTTGGACTCCGGCAGGAAACGCTCAGCCGCATGACCGGATTTTCGCTCCGGGCCGTGGCTGGCTGGAGCAACGGCAAATCGCCTTCGACCCCGGTCCGGCGCGCGCTGGTCGAGATGGATCGACTCCTCGATAGTCTCGCCCGTTTGATGAAACCGAAAGATGTCGGCCGCTGGTTGAAAGAACCCAACCCTGCGCTCGACGGCTCCACTCCGGTGCAGGTGATCGAGCGCGGTCAGACCGATCGTATCTGGCGGCTGCTGTATTTTCTCGAATCCGGCGAGCCGGGCTAGACGAAACTCCGGCCGGTCGGCAAGTCAGTTGGGCTGCCGGAGGTTGAGCTACCCTTTGCGGCGTTGAGGTTTGACAAAATCGCCCCGTGGACGCTGCTCGTCGTCGGGGGCGGCGCCGGCGGAGTTGGCCAGTCCAGCTTCATCGGGCGGGAGGAACTTTTTGAAAAGGTTCTTGTCGATTGCTTTCATGAAAGCTTCGTGCGGGGAAATCATCCCCTGCTGCAGCAAGGCCCAGATGGCGTCATCCATAAATTGCATCCCCTGTCCTTTGCCGCTCACGATCACATCCTGGAGCTTTTGGGTGGCGCCTTCGCGGATAATGGAAGACACGGCAGGGCTGGAGATGAGGATTTCATTGACCGCCAGGCGCCCGCTGCCATCGGCCCGCTTGAGGAGGAGTTGGGCAAGGACGCCGCGGAGTGAGTTGGCCAGCATGGTGCGGGCTTGCGGTTGCTTCTCAGCCGGGAAGACATCGATCATGCGGTCGATCGTCTTGCGCGCGTTGTTGGTGTGGAGGGTGCCGAAGACTAAGAGCCCGGTCTCAGCCGCGGTGAGCGCGAGCGAGATCGTCTCGAGGTCGCGCATTTCACCCACCAACACGATGTCGGCGTCTTCGCGCAAGGCGGCTTTGAGTCCGGCCGGAAAGCTGGCGGAATGCTCCGGCACTTCGCGCTGGGTGATGATGCTGGTCTTGTTGCTGTGCACGAACTCGATCGGCTCCTCGATCGTGACGATGTGCCGCGCAAAACGCGTGTTGATGTAATCGACCAAGGCGGCGAGGGTCGTCGATTTGCCCGAACCAGTCGGGCCGGTGACGAGAACGAGGCCGCCACGCAGATCGCCGAATTGCTTCACGATCGGCGGAATGCCGAGTTCGTCGAGGGAGGCGATCCGGGTCGGAATGAGCCGAAAGACGGCACCGTAACCGTTTGTCTGTTTGAGATAATTGCAACGGAAACGCGAGCTTGCATCCATCTCGTAGGCAAAATCGAAATCGCCCCGCTCTTCAAAGATGGCCCAGCTTTTTGGCCCGCAAATTTCGCTTAACATCGAGGCCGCTTCTTCGCGCGTGAGGATCTCGTCGCGGATCGGCATCACATCGCCGTGCTTGCGAATCTTCGGCGGCTCGCCCTCGCCAAGGTGGAGATCGGAGGCACCCTCAGCGACAAGGATCTGGAAGAATTTGTCTATCGAGGGCATTGGTTTTGAAGGAAGAAGGAAGAAATATCCGCCAAGTTTTCCTCCTTACTTTCCCTGCACGTGTTGCTGCATGGCTGACTTCTGTTCCGCGCGCGAGACGGCTTCCTCGGCGCTAATCGATCCCTTGTCGAACAATTGGCTGAGCGAGTCGTCCATCAGACGCATCCCCTGTTTGCGCCCTGTCTGGATAATGCCCGGCAGCATGTAAGTCTTGGCTTCCCGGATGACGTTCGCGACCGCCGGAGTGTTCGTTAGGATTTCGAGGGCAAGGACGCGACCACGGCCGTCGATCCGCGGCACGAGCTGCTGGCTGATGACGCCGCGCAATGATTCGCTCACCATCACCCGGATCTGATCCTGTTGATCGACCGGGAAAACGTCGAGCAACCGATCGAGGGTCCGCGATGCATTGCTCGTGTGCAGGGTGCCGAGGACGAGGTGGCCGGTCTCGGAGGCGGTGATCGCGAGGGAGATGGTCTCGAGGTCACGCATTTCCCCGATCATGATGACGTCGGGATCTTCGCGCAGAGAACCCCGCAGCGCGGCCCCGAACGATTTGGTGTGGGTGTGCACCTCGCGCTGGGTGATGTGGCAACCCCTGGCCCGGAAGACATATTCGATCGGGTCCTCGAGTGTAATAATATGCTCGCGCCGCTCGAGGTTCACCTGCTCGACGAGCGCGGCCAGCGTCGTCGACTTTCCGCTCCCCACCGAGCCGGTGACAAGGATGAGTCCGTTATGGAAACGGGTCAGCAATTTCAGGCCCCCGGGCAGGCCCAGCTCGTCCATCGTCCGCACGTGCGTGCTGATGAGGCGAAAGACGAGATCGATCCCGAGCCGTTGCCTGACGACGCTGGTGCGAAAGCGCCCGAACGAGGTGGCGTAGGCAAAGTCGACGTCGCCGCGTTTCTGGAGCTGCGCCCGTTGTGCTTCGGTCAAAAAACCGGCAATGAGCGCCGCCGTCTCCTGGGCGCTCAACCTGGGCGCGTCGGGCCAGATCGGCCGCAGAGTGCCGTGGAGCCGCCAGAGCGGAGGGGCGTTCACCCCGAGGTGGATGTCGGAGGCTCCGCCTTCCTGGCCGACGGAGAGATACTGGTCAACGTGTCGGACGGCGGCGGCAGAGGCGGTGGGGAGTTCGGAGGACATGCAGAAACGGGGCGCCTTTGAAAATAGGGAACCCGCTCTGCGGCGTAAATCGAAATCCCGTTACCAATTGCGCTGGGAAGCGCTGTGCTCCCCTTTCTTCGCTCCTTTTTTCGCGAAATGGCTCACGATCATTGGCTGGACGAGTGTCATGCCGAGCTTGAGGAGACTGAGGAGCGCGCCGGATTCGAGCAGACGTTTGTTAGGCGAGCGTGCCTTCTTGCCTAACGGATTGATGTAGACTTTTTGCGTCCGGGCGCGCAGGAGCGCGAGGAACAAGCCGACCGCCAGCGCGGCGCCCACCCAGACGACGGTGTGGCGCTGGAAGGCCTTGCGGAATTTGAGCGGGAAATTCAGCTCGTAGCGCAGCCCGCTCACGTCGCGCACGACCAGCTCGCGCGAGCGGGCGATTTTCTGACGCAACTCTACGGGCGTTTCGTCTGATCCAGATTTTTGAGCCATTCAGTGTCCTCTTTCAAAACGCTCGCCGTGTCCTGCAAGATGGGATGTTTGGCCTGGGCGCGAGCGATCACGAGACAGAAAAGCGCGACCACGAAATGGAGGAGCCCGACGGCGAGCGCGACCCACAACCACCAGACGCCGAGAAGGTGGGCGATCCCGACGATCGCGAAGACCACCAGATAGACAAACCCCAGGAGCGACATCACCAGCGCCACGACGAGGCAGATCACCATCGTCACCAGCCGGCGCACCGCTGCCTTCGATTCCCGGGCCGCGAGCTGGAAGCGGCTCTCGAGAAACTGGGCGAGCGAGGCGACAAGCGCCTTGAGGTTCTGCACCAATCCCGCGTGTCCGGCGGGATTACGGAACGGCACGCTCCCTTCCACGCGCAACGTTCGCCTAACGACGGAAAATCAGGCCGAGCACAAATCCGATCCCGAGGGCGGTAAAGACCGCCTTGGTCGGATTGTCTCGCACATATTGTTCGGTGTCGTCCTGGAAAGTGCGGACCCGGCTGGTGGCATCGTTCCAGACTTCCTCCGCCCGGCCGCGATATTCATCCGCGACCGCGCCGGCGGCGGACTTAAATTCTTCGGCGGCGCGGCGGGCGTGCATCACGCCGCTGTCGGTTCGCTCCTCTGCCTGCGGCGGAATTGCCGCACCTTCTACGTTGTCTTGCTCTGCCATATTCTTCTCCTTGGTTGGGGCCGGCCTCTTGCGGCCAGTTGTTATCAACTTTTTCGACGGTGAATCCTTCTTCTTTGGGGATACGGAACTGGACGATGCTTTGCGCTTACGATTTTCGCGATCGCCGCTGGCCGTGCCACGGGAGCTTATTTCGCCCGGAAAATGATCCGCGCCTTGGTCAGGTCGTAGGGTGACAACTCGACCTCCACTTTGTCGCCCGGGACGATGCGGATGAAATGCTTGCGCATCTTGCCGGAGATGTGGGCGAGGACGTTGCGTTGGCCGGCGAGATCGACCCGAAACATGGTCCCCGGCAATACCTGGGTGACCGTCCCTTCGGTGACGATCTGCTCTTCTTTCGGCATGGAGGAGTATAACGCCTAACGGACATTCCTCAAGTCGGCCGCCGCTCATTCGCGGCCGCGCGAAACGACGGGGAGATAGGTGCGCTCATCCTCTCGTCGCCACCAGATGCCGCTCTCCCGCTCCCTCAGGTTGCTGAAATGGTAACGATAGATGTTGGCCCGCAAATAGCGCGGCGGCTTTTCCGGGAAAGGGTTTTTGCCTAACAATGCCACGACATCAGGGGAGTTCTCGAGCAGGCGAAGGGCCAGCCCGAAGAACCAGGGGTTTTGCCGCACGTCGCTCAAGGCCGCGAACCACATCTGCCAATCGAGCCGCGGCTGGTGCGGCTCGACAAAGGCTGGCCTCCGATCGAGCGCGCCCGGCTTCCATTTGAATTCGTAGGCTTTCCACTCGATGCCGTCGGCGCTCCCTTCGAGGATAATCTCGCGGCGTTCTTTGGTCATGACGCGGAAGAGCCCGTAGCTGTTCAGGATTCGGAAAGGCGCGACCGCATCATAAACCGATTCGATTAGGGGCGGCCACGGCGCCTGCGGCCGGAACCCGTTAAAAATGAGGATGGCGTTGAGCGGCATCGTCGCGAGGATGACGAGCGCCGGAACCCAGACCGGCCAGCGCCCGCTTTGCGCCCCGATCGTTAGGCCCGGATGTTCCGGCCAGACCTCGTCGTCGATCAAGAGGAGGCAGAGCGCGATCGTGAGGAGATTGAAAAAGGCGTAGTTGCCCGTGAGGCCGATCGCGATTTGAAACACAACGAAAAGGCCGCAGGCCAGTAGGCGCAGCCGGCGCGGGAACCAGATGAAAAACGGCAGCACGATCTCGATCACGAGAGTGGCCTCGGTCGAAAAATGCTTGAACCATTCGGGCGACTTGTCAGCCCACCAGCCGAGCACGGTCGGGAGCGGCTGCGTCCAATAGTGGTAGTCGAGCGCGCTCAAATTCCACCACGAGGGATCGCCGCTCGTCAGCTTCACCACGCCGGACATGAACATCAGTTTGAAGAGGAGAAACTGGAGAAGAAAAAGCGCCGGACGCGAGAGCGGCGCCGTTCGCCCGCGGCGGAGCCACCATTGCCAGGGCGCGAGAAAGATGGCGAGAAATCCCGTTTCGAGGAGCAGGATGTCCCATTGAAAACTGAAGAATGTTTGGCCCGCGATCGTGATAGAGAGGTAGAGCGCGCCGAGCAAAACCAGACAGACAATCGGCGTAATCCCGCAGATAAGCAGCACCGAGAAGACCGCTCCCGCTCCGCAGAGAAAATGAAGAAAAGCGTTGCTCGAGTTGAACCAGCAGAGGGTGGGCAGAACATGCCACGCCCGGCTGCCCAGCTCCGCCTGGGCCGCTTCGAGAAATTGCGGCAGCGGCAAAATCCCCTGCGCGCCGACCAGTCCATCGGCCTGCACCCAGAAAGAAAGAAAAGCGATCAGGTAGATCGCGCCGAGGGCCCGCAGAAACCAGCGCCGGGCCTGAAAATAAGCGGGCCGCCGCACGTCGTTGCCCCAGAGGAGTAAGGTAACGCGGTGCGCCAGCTCGCGATGCCCGGCGATGAAGCGATAGGCCATCTCCGACGCGGTCGCGAAACCGGGAACGTGATCGTAACTCCAGCGATTGAGCGGACGTCCACCCGCGCCTAACGAGCGGTAAACCGCCGCCGCGCCGGTCCAAACCTGGCCATCGGGTTCGATGAGTTTAACCGCGCGCTCGAAATCTTCCCGCCCTACTTCGGGAAAACGCGCCGCTGCTTCCTGGAGCGGTTGGTACTCGACCGCGGCGCCCGTTTCTTCCTCCCAGCGCGCAACCCAAAGTTTGCAGAAGCCGCAATCACCGTCGTAGACCATGAGCGGTTTGGGCGGCGGATTGGAAACGTGGAGCGTCGAGCCCGGGCGCGGTTTCAACGTCCAACGTTCGCCGTTCAACGCTCAACGTTCAACGCGGGAGTGCGGCTGACGGCAGTGTTGAAAGATTGGATGTTTTCTCCTGATCCATGAAGGCCGCCCAGACCGGCGCATGATCCGACGGTTCTTTCCCCTTCCGCATCTCGCGCTCCACCCCGGCATCCGCGCACTCCGCCGCCAGCTCGCCTCCGGCCAGGATCGCATCGATCCGCAGACCACGATTCTTCGGAAAGGCGAGCATCCGATAATCCCACCAACTGAAAATCCCCGCTTCCGGATGATGCAACCGCAGCGTATCCGCCAGCCCCAGTTCGAGCAGCCCACGAAAAGCCGCCCGCTCCCCTTCCGAGCACATGATCGCCCCGCGCCAGAGAACGGGGTCGTGCACATCAGCGTCGTTAGGCGCAACATTGAAATCCCCAGAGACCATGACCCGCCCCAGCGCACCCTCCTTTTCCCGCAGGCACTTCGTCAGGCGCCGATACCACTCCATTTTGTAGTGGTAGGCGGGCGCGTTCACCGCCTGCCCATTGGGCGCGTATATCGAGAGGACGCGCGTCGCGCCCACGGTCGCCGCGATGATCCGCGCCTGCTCGTCCTCGACGTCATCGCAAAGCCCCAAGCGCACCTCGCGTGGCTCTTCCTTGGCCAGGATCGCAACTCCGTTATACGATTTCTGCCCGTGGAAAACGGCCGCGTAACCAGCATCGCGCAGCCTCGCAGCCGGGAATTGTTCGTCCGTGCATTTCGTTTCCTGGAGGCAAACGATGTCGGGACTCGTCGCCTCCAGCCAGAGGAGCAGGCGCTCTTCCCGTTTACGCAACGAGTTGATGTTCCAGGATGCCACTTTCATCCTCGTGCTCAGAGATCACAGATCAATCTCCACCCCAGGCGGCGGAACGATGATCTCGCTCTCGGGTAACGCGGCCCCGGCCGCCGCCCGCACCCACTCCACCGCCGGTACATCTCCGTGCACGAGCACGATTTTTTTGGGCGCGACCATTTTGATGTACTGCAGAATCGACTCCCGCGAAGCGTGCGCGCTGAATTGAAACTGCTCGAGCTGACAACGCAACGGTAGCGCCGGCTCGTCCTCGTCCAGCGAGACCAACTCGTTAGGCCGGGAATTCCGCAGCACCCCAGCCGGCGACTCGGGGTCGGCATAGCCGACGAAAAAGATCGAATGCTCCGGTCGCTCAATGATGCGACGCGCAAAAATATTCGAAAGCGTCTTCGGAGTCATCATGCCACTCGAAAGCGCGTAGATGCGCCCGGGCCGCGCCGGCGCGTCGGCGATCGTCTTCCCATTCAAGACAAACGGCCCGACCTCGGGGAACAATTGCAGGCGCGGCAGAACGCGCGGCGTGTGATTGGCGCGCCGATCGTAGATCTCCGTCATCTTCGAGCTCAACCCGCCGATATAAATCGGGACATCGGCGATCATTTTTGTGCGCTTGAACTTGTAGAGCATGGTCAGCACTTCCTGCGTCTTGCCGAGGGCGAAGACCGGCACGAGGACACAGCCGCCGCGCGCAAACGCCCGCCCGATCGCCTCCGCGAAGCGCCGTTCCTCCGCCTCGCGCGAAAAACCTTCCGGTAGAGGCGAATCGCCTCGCGTCGTCTCAATGATGAGCACATCTATTTCCGACTCCGGAAAGACCGCGCCAGTGAGCAGAGTTTGTTGGTCGAAATTCACATCGCCGGTGTAGAAAACCGTCCGACCTTCCGCGCGGAGGAGAATCCCGGCCGCTCCGAGGACATGGCCGGCATCGCAATATTCAAAACTCAGCTCATCGTTAGGCCGAGCTTGGCTCCGTTCGCCATCGACCGTGAAGGGCTGGCCGAGCGGACAATGCTGCCAGCGATCCGTCGCGCGCTCCGTCTCCCGATGAGTGAAGAGCGGATAAACCACCCCCACCTCCTCGCGCTCCCGCGTCATGACGTTGACCGAATTGTGGAGGAGCGCGTCACCGATCGCGGCCGTCGGCTCGGTCATGAATACGCGCGCCCGCGGCTGCTGCCGCATCAGCACCGGAAGCGAGCCGATGTGATCGAGGTGAGCGTGCGAAAGGAGCAGCGCATCGACCGGCCGGCCCGCCAGGCTCGCGAGGAGGGGGAGCGCCATTTCGCCTTCCTCCTTGGGGTGCATCCCACAATCGAGCACCACTCCTTGCCCGCCGACGCCGAGATAATAGCAATTGGCGCCGATTTCCGTCCGGCGCGTCAGATTGATGAACTTCAAAATCGAGCGCCAACTTGCCAGTCTCGCGCCTGCGAGCAATCGGCAAATTTCGTTCGCGGGTGGCAGACGGAATCGCTAAAGAGAGAATCGTGGCCGGGTACTCAGGAACGCCGCTCTGGAAAAAACTCGGCTACCGAGACGGCTTGTCTTCCTACGTCGGCGGCGCGCCGGCGAATTACGTTCGAATACTGCAGATGCCGCCCGAGATTTCCGTGATCTGGAGGAAACAACCCACGCCAGGGATCGGTTTTCTTCACCAATTCTCGACCTCGCAAGCCGAGTTGAAGAAAAAGCTCCAGTCATTCCGAAAGACGATCGACCCGAGCGGCACGGTCTGGGTTTCGTGGCCGAAGAAAAGTTCCGGCGTCGAAACCGACATCACTGAGGATGTCGTTAGGCAGGTCGCGCTCCCGCTCGGCTTCGTCGACGTCAAAGTCTGCGCCGTCGATCAAACCTGGTCCGGATTGAAGCTCATGATCCGAAAGGAATTGCGCTGAACGTCTGCCCGGCAGTTAAAGCTGATCGGCACTTAGCCCTCAAGCGAATGGTCTGGCTTCTCGCCCTAAAATCTGGACCTGCGGCCAGGCTCCAAATCGTCACTCGTCATTTCACGAAGACCGTCTTGGCGTTCATGAACTCGCGCATGCCCAACGAGCTGAGTTCGCGGCCATAACCGGAACGCTTCACCCCGCCGAGAGGCAGCCGCGGATCCGAGGCCACGATTGCGTTCACGAAAACCATCCCGCAATCCAGCTCGCTCGCGAAAAGCTCCTGTTCCCCCTGACCGTTCGTCGAGACGCTCGCACCGAGGCCGAAATCGCTTTCGTTCGCCAGCGCGATCGCCGCCGCCGCATCCGCGACGCGAAAGAGAAGCGCGACCGGCCCGAAAACCTCTTCGCGAAACGCCGCCGCCTCTTTCGGAATCTCCGCCAACACAGTCGGTGGATAAAAATTCCCCTTCCCTGCGATCGGCTCGCCGCCGGTGAGCAGCTTCGCGCCGGCCGCGACCGATTTCCGCACCTGCTCATGCACCCCGTCGCGGATCGACGGCGTGGCGAGCGGCCCGATCTCAGTCTCGTCCTCGAACGGATCGCCGACTTTCAGCGCGCCCATCTTCTCCACAAACTGCCCGACGAAATCATCGTAGACCGACTCCGCAATCAGGAAACGCTTCCCGGCGATGCAGGATTGCCCGTTGTTCTGAGTGCGGGCGGTCACGGCATTCGTTAGGGCGGTTTCCAGGTTCGCGCTTGGCATGACAATCAACGGATCGCTCCCGCCCAGTTCGAGCACGCACTTCTTGATTTCCCGCCCCGCGGCTTCCGCCACCGCGCTTCCCGCTTTGTCGCTCCCGGTCAGGGTCACCGCGCGGATGCGCTCGTCGCGGATCAAGGCGGCGACCTGGCCCGATTCGATGAGCAGGGTTTGAAAGACTCCCGGTGCCGCCCCCGCCCGTCGAAAAATAACCTCAATCGCAAGCGCGCATTGCGGAACATTCGCGGCGTGCTTGAGCAAACCGACATTGCCCGCCATCAGCGCCGGGGCGACAAAGCGAAAGACCTGCCAGAAGGGAAAATTCCATGGCATGATGGCGAGGATCGCGCCTAACGGCTCCCAGCGAACTGCACTGCGCGCCGCCGCGGTCTGGATCACTTCCTCCTCGATAAAACGGGCCGCATTTTCCGCGTAGAAACGGCAACCGTGGGCCTCTGACGCAAGAGACAAGGCAGAGGCCGTTCACCACCCCGGGCGTGGGGATCGACCCTTCTGGCGCCCGGTCCTCCTGAGTTAACCGTTGCCGGTTCGAGAGCGAAAACATTAGACTGGAAGGCGTGCCGAAGACTTTGGAGAATGCCGGGGCCGCTTTTGCCACGACGCATTGGAGCGTGGTCCTGACGGCACAGAGTCAATCGCCCGCCTCGCAGGATGCGCTCGAGCAGCTTTGCCGGGCGTATTGGCCCCCGATTTATTCCTTCCTCCGCCGGAAGGGCAGAACCGAGGCAGAGGCGCGGGAAGTTATCCAGGGATTTTTCGCCCGACTGCTGGAGCGCCGTGTTTTTGGTTCGACCCGGCGGGGGAACGGACGATTGCGGGCTTACCTGCTCGCATCCCTCAAGCAATACCTCGCGAACGAACGCCGGCGCGCTGGATCGGCGAAATGGGCGGTGGAGCGGGCCACGATTCCCCTCGAGGAAATGCAGGATGCGACGGAGTTTGGATCGCCGACGGAATGTCCCGATCGCATCTTTGACCAACGCTGGGCCATAACCGTGCTCGATCAAGCGATGGCGCGCCTAACGAGAGAATCGAAGCATCTCCCGAGCGCCGCCCTGGACGCCCGGTTAACGGAGCTGCTGGCCGATGAACCCGACCAGTGTTCCCTGGCCAAAATCGCGCACGAGTTTGGTCTGCCCGAGACCGAGGTCAAGCAGGCCTCGCATCGCCTCCGCGCCCGTTACCGGGAACTGCTGCGGGAAGAAATCGCGCATACGGTCGCGACCCCGGGCGAGATCGAGATCGAGTTGCGCGAGCTGATCGCCGCTCTCCGAGCCTAAGAGCGCGGATGAGCGGCCCATCCCGCCGCGCTAATCGATCCCCATCTCGTAGACCTCTACCAGAGCGATCGCGGTGGAACCATCGCCGTTGCTCACCACCGTGGTGTAGGCTCCGGGTTCCAGACGAACGAGAAGGGCCGCCTCCAGGGCGTTTTTCGGGGCAAAAAAACTCGCTGCGATGTCGGCCGCGTTGGCGTTCGTGCCCCAATCGTCGTTGGAGGCGAGAAGCGTGGCGCCGGAGTAGAGCTGAAGCGAAGGATTTGCCACCACCGGTGAAACCCCAAGCGCGGAGAGCGACGGCCCGAGCGCACGAATCAGCACCATCTTGGGGCCGCCGGTGATAATGAAGCCGCCGATCATTTGCCCCTGCCCCGGCCCGACCAGGCCGCGGGTGGAGATATTCGCCATGTGATTGGCAAGGGATTGCTTAAAGGAGGTGACCGTGAAATCGCCGGCGCTGCTCTGGAAACTGCCGCTGAAAACGCCGTCGGTGAGTGTGAAAGTGCCGGTGATCGGGCTGCTGCTGCCGATGAATTGATCGAGCGTGAAGGTGTAAGCGAGCGACGGTGCCACCGGCGCAGTCAACGTCCCGAAGCCGCCGATCCGGCCGCTGGCGGCGTTCTGCACCATGACGATGTGGTCGTTGCCGTCGATCAGGAACATGAGCGGGCTTTCACCAGTCGGACCATGGGCGACGCCAACATAACGACCGCCGACCGCGGACCTTTCGCCAAAGGCGGAGACATGCTCGGCGACAAAAGTCTGGTCGCCAAGGGTGACGCTGATTCGCTCTTCGGTCGCATTGCCCGTGATCGCCTGACCGCTCGTGAGGCTAAAGGAAAAGGCGCCGTTGGTCAGAGTGCCTTCGGCGAAGCCAATCTGCTGCGCGGTGAAATCGAGGATGTTGATCTGCACGTGGGTGTTCGACTCGATATAAAAGACTGCCAAACCACCGTTCGCCGTCGTGCCCTCGTAGAAACCGTGGAGGCTGAGGTGACCTTCTTCGCCGTTATCGCCATTGTCGTTGCCGCCGTCATCGTCGCCGGGTTCGCCGCCGTTGTCGTCTCCCGGCGTGGCGCTCGGTTCCTCGTGCGGGGTCGGGGTAGGTTCTTCGTATGGAGTGGCAGTGGGGGACGGTTCGGGCTCCGCCCAAGCAAGCGGCAGGGCCGAGAGTGCGGCAAGGGCGACAAACGAAAGAATGAGATGACTGATGAATTTCATAGGATGAACGAGTGATTCTGGCGTGATTGCGTTATAGAAATTATAAGCAGCTTGTGTTCCCAAATCGCCCATTCTCCCGCCCCGCCCCGGCCCGATCGCATGACAAACCAGCCTCCGGACGGCATAGTATCGGGTGAACGCCGCCAATCGATCGATCGTCCTCATCGGCTTTATGGGCACGGGGAAATCCTCCGTCGGCCGTCGCCTCGCCGAGGCCACTGGATGGCCCCGTTACGACATCGACGCAATGATCGCCACCGCCCTCGGGATGCGCATCTCGGACATCTTTTCGCGTCTCGGCCAGGAGCGTTTTCGCGCGGAAGAGGCGGCCATTTTGGAAAAACTCGACGCCGGCGAGCAATCGATCGTCGTCACCGGAGGAGGCGCAATTCTCCGGCCGGAAAACGTCGCCCGGCTGCGTGAGCTGGGCACGGTCGTTTGCCTGACGGCCGACCTCGATACTTTGCTCGAGCGCCTCGGCCGTCGTCCCAATCGGCCCCTGCTCCAGACGGAAAACCCGGCCGAGACGGTGGAAAAGCTGCTCGAGGAGCGGGAGCCGCTGTATCAGAAGGCGGCGGATCTGACGATCGATACGACCGCGCTCAGCCACGACGAAGTGGCCCGGTCAATCCAGGAGTCCCTTGCACTCGCCGGCAGAAACTAAGGCCGAACTGCAGCGGCGCGCCGCAGGGGCTGGCTTCGACGATTGCCGCATCGCGGGGGCGGCGTGCCCGGCGCATGCGGAGGAATTTCGCGCGTGGGTTGAAGCCGGCGCGGACGGCGAAATGGATTGGATCGCGCGCGGGAAGGAGAAGCGTTGCGATCCGCAAAAAGTGCTGCCGGGGGTGCGCTCGGTCGTCGTGCTGGCGATGAATTATTGGCAGGGCGATGGGGATCGCCGGTCACAGACCGCCGCTACAACCGGGCGAATTGCTCGTTATGCATGGGGAGAGGATTACCACGATCTCATCGAGCCGAAGCTGCGGGAGCTGGAGGCGTTTCTCGCTTCGTTAGGCGGACGGCAGAAAGCTTACGTCGACACCGGTCCGGTCCTGGAACGCGACTTCGCCGCCGAGGCCGGGATCGGCTGGCACGGCAAGAGCACCATGCTTCTTAATCGTCGGCTTGGGACTTGGTTTTTCCTCGCGGAAATTTTCACGACGCTCGAGCTGCCGCCCGATCCGCCGCAAATCGCGCGCTGCGGATCATGCACGCGCTGCATCGACGCCTGCCCGACCGGCGCCATCACTGCTCCGCATCGACTCGACGCTCGCCGTTGCATTTCCTACCTAACAATCGAGCTCAAGGGCAGCATCCCGCTCGAGTTCCGGCCGCTGATCGGCGACCGCATTTACGGCTGCGACGACTGCCTCGAGGCCTGCCCGTGGAATCGATTCGCGCAAGTCGCACGTGAAAGCGCGTTCGCCGCCCGGACGGCGGTGGCGCGAATGCGATTGCGCGATTTTCTCGTTCTCGATGACGCGCAATTTCGGGAGATGTTTCGCGCCTCGCCGATCAAGCGCACGAAGCGACGCGGATTTCTCCGCAACGTCTGTGTCGCGCTCGGGAACGTGGGAACAATCGACGATCTGCCCGCGCTCCAGACCGCCGCCCACGACCGCGAGCCGCTCATCGTCGAACACGCTCGCTGGGCGATCGATCGGATCGAGTCGCGCCTCGATTCCAACAAAAGCACGACCGGAGCGACCGACTCTTCCCCGCTCGCATCGGCGCGAGCCTGAACGGGAAAAGTTTGCAATGGTCTAAAGAGCCGGTAGAAAGCTCAACTTCATCAACCCGCCGCCGATGCATCAAGCCGCTGCCGCCCCCTCACCGACTGTTGGTCGCAAGCGCAGATCCCGTCGCAAACTCTACATCGGGCTGGGCATCGCCGGGCTCGTCCTCATTCTCGTCATTGGCTCCGTCATTTCCGGAAAACGCGAACAGCCCATCCCGATCACGACCGAGAAAGCGGCCCGCCGCACCATCGTCGAGACAGTCTCGGCCACGGGCAAGATTCAACCCGAAACGGAGGTAAAAATTTCACCGGAAGTCGCGGGCGAGATCATTGAACTGCCGGTAGTCGACGGCAAGGAGGTGAAAAAGGGCGAGCTGCTTTTAAAGATCCGGCCTGATTCTTACAAGGCCCTGCTCGAGCAGCAACAAGCTGCCATCAGCACCGCGGAAGCAGTCAGCGGCCAGCAAAAAGCCGCGATGGAAAAAGCGGATCAGGACCTCGCGCAGGCGAAAGATCTTTTCCAGAAAAAGCTCATCTCACAGACCGAAATGCTCGCCGCCCAGACGAGTTACGACGCGGCCAAGTCGATGTTTGAATCCGGTTTGCACTCGATCGAAGGCGCGAAAGCGAGTTCCAGCCAGGCACGCGATCAGCTTTCCAAGACCACCATCTTTTCCCCCCTCGATGGGGTCGTCACCGTCCTCAACAGCAAGCTCGGCGAACGGGTCGTGGCGACAAATCAGTTCGCCGGCACCGAAGTCATGAAGGTGGCTGATTTGAACCACATGCAGGCAGTCGTGGACGTGAACGAAAACGACGTCGTGCACGTCAAGCGCGGCGATTTCGCTCAGGTCATGATCGATGCCTACGGCGATCGGAAATTCAAAGGGGCGGTGGAACAAATCGCCAACACCGGCAAGACCACCGGGGCCGGCACCCAGGAGGAAGTGACCAACTTCGAGGTCAAAATTCGGATCGACGAGCATGAAATGCGGCTCCGACCCGGCCTCAGTTGCACCGCCGAGATCCAGACCGACATGGTGAAAGATGTCGTCTCGGTCCCGATCCAGAGTGTCACGATTCGCACCGGCGACACCAACCTGAGCCCGGAAGAAATCGAGCAGAAAAAGAAAATCAGCGAGGCCAAAGAGAAAGCCGACAACAACGCCGAAGTCGAAAACGTCCGTCTCGCCAAACTGGCGGAAAAGGAAGAGCGCGAAAAACTGCGGAAAGTCGTGTTCCTGAAAGACGGCGGCAAAGCGAAGATGGTCGAAGTCACGACCGGCATCGCGGACGACGCCAACATCGAGATCAAGAGCGGGGTCAAGCCGGGCGACGAAGTCATCTCGGGGAGCTACAGCGCGATCAGCCGCAAGCTGAAGGACGGCGCGCGCGTGATGATGGAGAAGGCGGAGAAGAAGTAGCGGGGTCCGCCAATCGAGAATCGTGAATTGTGAATTGTCAGGAAGCAGGGCCGCGCGACGATTGACGATTCACGAATCCCGATTCACGACCTTCGCTCGCGCCACATGAATCCGAGTCCCATTCGCGCCTCCGGGCCTCTCGTCATAGACATCGAGAACATCACGAAAGAGTATGTGATGGGGGAGGAAATCATCCACGCTTTGCGCGGGGTCACGCTCCAGATCCGGCGGAACGAGTATCTCGCCATCATGGGTCCGAGCGGAAGCGGTAAGTCGACTCTCATGAACATGCTTGGGTGCCTCGATACGCCGACTTCCGGACGTTACGAATTCAACGGCAAGAATGTCTCCGAGATGGACGGCGATGAGCTAGCCGCGATCCGTAATCGCGAGATCGGTTTTGTGTTCCAAACCTTCAATCTGCTCCCGCGCTCGACCAGCCTGCGCAATGTCGAGCTGCCGCTCATTTATGCCGGAGTCGATCCGGAAGAGCGCGAGGAGCGGGCCGCCCAGGTGCTAAGCGATGTCGGCCTAGGCGACCGGCTGACGCACAAGCCTAACGAACTTTCGGGCGGCCAGCGCCAGCGGGTCGCAATCGCGCGCGCCCTCGTCAACAATCCCTCGATCATCCTGGCCGACGAGCCGACCGGCAATCTCGATTCCAAGACGGGTGACGAGATCATGACCCTTTTCGAAAGCCTTTACGAAAAGGGCAACACAGTCATCCTCGTGACCCATGAAGCCGACATCGCGCGCCACGCGCGGCGCAGCGTCCACCTGCGCGACGGGGTAGTGGAAAGCGACGAGCTGGCGGCGGCGGTTTCTCATTCCGCCGTCACTGTCTGATTCGTTAGGGTAGAGGCGCACGATCGAATGACGGTGAAAGCAGGCGCGCGTTTCTTTTTTCAGAAAGCCGAACGCAATTCGGGACACAGCGCGGCGGCGGAGGCGCCGCTCAACTTTCATCGGCGCTTGCCGGCTTATGTCCCCACCCCGCTGATCGACGCCCCTGTACTCGCGCGCCTCCTCGGGATTCGCCAAGTGCTGGTGAAAGATGAGTCGGGCCGCTTCGGTTTGCCCGCCTTCAAAATCCTGGGCGCTTCGTGGGCGGTATATCGTGCGCTTGAGAGTCGTGTCTCGGGAACCTTCGAACCGTGGCGCACACTCGATGAGCTCGCGCCAAAGCTAACGCCGTTGCGCCCGCTCACGCTCGCGACCGCGACCGATGGGAATCACGGGCGCGCCGTGGCGCATGTCGCCGCGCTCTTTGGTCTTGGGGCACGGATTTTCGTACCCGCCGGTACCGCGCGCTCGCGGATTGACGCGATCGCGAGCGAGGGCGCGCAGGTTGAAGTGGTGGATGGCACCTACGAGGACGCGGTCGAGCGGGCGGCGCGCGAGAGTGGAGATCGTTGTCTCGTCATTTCGGATACTTCCTGGCCGGGTTACGAAGCGATCCCGCACTGGGTGATGGAAGGTTATTCCACGATTTTCCGCGAGATCGACGCCGAGCTGACCTGGCGCGGAGAAGAAATGCCCGATCTTTTTCCGGTTCCATTCGGAGTCGGATCATTGGCCGCAGCGGTCGTTAGACATTACCCCGCGGGTGTTCCAAAGATCGTGGCAATCGAACCGCTCCGGGCCGCCTGCGCCCTCGCTTCCATGGAAGTGGGAGAGATTGTGACCATCCCCGGACCGCACGATTCGATCATGGCGGGGCTGAATTGCGGGCGCGTTTCGCTCATCGCCTGGCCGATTATTTCGCGCGGGATCGACGCCTTTCTCGCGATCTCCGATGAACGTGCGCGCGAAGCGATGCGCGCTCTCGCCCGGATCGGCATCGTCGCGGGCGAAACCGGAGCGGCGGGTCTGGCCGGGTTAATCGAATTGCTGAATGGCGATTCCACGAATCGCGCGGCGCTCGACCTGAACGAGAAAACGCGCGCGCTCATCCTGGTGACCGAAGGTGCGACCGACCCTGAATCGTATCAACGAATCGTCGGCCTCCAAACACTCAAGCCCTAACGGCCCGATGCCAACCGCTGCAGGCTCAGCCTGACGACATCTTCGGCGCTCGCGATTTCCTTCCCGCTTTGCTGCACATCGCGCACCGCCTTGTGCGACTCGACCTGCTTGTAGCCGAGTGCGATCAGCGCGAGGACGGCTTCATTCGCCTGCTCCTGTTCCGGCGTCGGCGCCTGCGCCCCGCTCGCCACTTCCCAGGCCGCCGCCACTCCCAGCTTGTCCTTTAGTTCGAGTACGATTCGCTCGGCCGTTTTCTTGCCCAACCCGCTTATCTTCGACAACGACGCCACATCGGAATTCACGACCGCGCTCTTGAAATAGCTCACGCTCATCCCGCTCAGGACCGCGAGGGCAAGCTTCGGCCCGATCCCGCTCACGTGGTTGACGAGCAGCCGAAACAAATCGCGCTCCGCCGCGCTCATAAAGCCGTAGAGAATCTGCGCATCCTCGCGCACGTGCAGGTGGGTCAGGATTCGCACCGACTCACCGGGCGCGGGGAGCTTGTCGTAACTCGAGAGCGGGATGAAAACCTCGTAGCCCACGCCGCCGACATCGACGATCGCCTGGGTCGGAAGCGCGCTCGTTAGGCGGCCATGGAGAAATGTGATCATGTGTTTTTCAAAATCAGAGTGAGATCGACCCAGCGTCCTTTCGCGATGTCGAAGCCGTGGACGGAAAACTTTCGATAACCGCTCGGGAGCGTCGGGTAAAGACGATCCGCCACCTCGGTGGGCAAAACGACAAAATGCGGCCCGGCGCCGGCGAGAAAGGCCGGGATCTGGTCCGGCTGCAAAGTGGCGACATCGCGATTGCCCTCCCGGTTATAGCGCAGAAATCCGCGCACCCGGCTGCGGAACTTCCAGACCAGACTCGGCGCATCGAAATCGTAAGCGGCGAAATCCATCCCGGGTTGGAGAAATGGCTCCGCTTTTTTGAAGAGCGTCGCCGAGGGGAAAAGAGGCGCGATGAGCGGGAACCCAATTAACGCCACCACCAGCATGACTGTCGCCGTCACGACCGACCAGCAGCGCAGGGTTCGTTCGCGCACCCCCGCCTCGAGCCAGTGGCGCGCGAGGAGCAAGCCAAGGAGCGGAAACGCCGGCAGGATGTAATGCGGCAGCTTCGTCTTCACGATCGTGAAAATGACGACGATCACCCCCGTGCCCGCGATCAGATAAAGATCGAGCGCATCGCGGTTTCTCCAAAGCCGCCGGGTCAGCCAGGGCAGCTTCCACGACCAGGGCGCGAAGCTGATAAAGATGGTCAGGATGTAAAAGGGCAGCGAAGCGAGCGCGGCCAGAATCGAGCTGCCGCCGTGTCCCTGCATCGTGCCAAAGGAACGTCCGACGACATGCCGCCCGAGCCCGACTTCGAGAAATTCGCCGTGGGTGCGAAGGAGCGCCGGCAGGCCCCAGAGCGCGACGAGCGCGAACGTGAGCAAAATTCCCCTAACGAAAAGAAATCGCCGGGAAAAATAACTGACCGGCCGGAGGAATTGCAAAACCACGACCGTGCCCAGTGGGATCCAGCCGATCGGCCCCTTGGCCAGAAACGCGAGCGCGAGCGACAGATAAAAAAGCCACCACCAGGGCCGGAGTCCGCCTGGCCTAAGGACGACGCTGCGCCACGTTCCCCCGAAGCGATCACGCAGCAACTCGTAGCCGGCCCAGTGCGCCAGGGTCATGAAAAGCACGAGCCACATGTCGGCCACTGCCGCCTTGGCGTGAATGAAAGTTTGCAGGCAAAGGGTGAAGATGATCGCCGCCCAGAAGCCGGCCCGCTCGGAAACCGCGCGGCGGCCCCAGGCAAAGATGCCGACCGCCGTCAGCGCCGCCGCCAGTGCACTCGGGAGCCGGGCGGCGAACGGATTTTGCCCGAAGACGCGATAGCTCGCGACCTGCGCCCAATAGGTGAGCGGCGGCTTGTCGAAGCGGTAACGGTTGTTGAAATAGGGCACGACGTAGTCGCCGCGCTCGATCATTTCGCGCGAGGCCTCCGCGAAACGCGGCTCATCGCGATCGACGAGCGGAAGCGACCAGGTGCCGGCGAGATGAAAAAGCAGGCAGCCGCAAAAGAGCGCGACGAAATTGCGTGTTGCAGGTTGCAAGAGAGCGATTCAAAGATGGCAGGAGCCGAAACTCAACCGGCAAATTCCTGATGCAAAAAATCGCGCCGGCCTGGAAGTGGGTTTTCCTCCTCCTTCTCGCGCTCATCGCCGTCCTGCTCGCCTTCCATTTCGACGGGACGCTACGCCAGTGGGTCGTCGAACATTCCAACCGCACCGCCCGGCAGGTGATGCGCAACGTCAGCCACTACGGCGACTGGCCGGAGCATATCGGCGCCGGATTGCTCGTCGTCGCCGTGGCCTGGTGGCGGGGAAACAAACGCTGGGTGCGAATTGGCCTAGCGATGATCCTGGCCTGCGCCATGGCCGGAATTGTGGCGCGCGGACTCAAGATCACGACCGGCCGCGCCCGGCCTTCGGTCAAGGAGGAACTCGGTTGGAATGGTCCCAGCCTTAGCCCAAAACATAATTCCTTCCCAAGCGGCCACACTGCCGCCACGACTGCATTCTTTGGCGTCCTCCTTTTCGTGAATCGGCGCGTTGGGCTCGCGCTGCTTCCCGTCCCCCTCTTCATCGCCGCGTCCCGCATGTATGTCGCTGCGCATTTTTTATCGGACGTCATCTGCGCCGCCATTATTGGCATCCTCTGCGCCTGGCTTTGCGCCCGCGCCTGTCTCGTACCCGAATAGGGAATTCATTTAGATATTCTACCGCGCCGCTTCCGACAAAATAACCCGTCCGCCCCCGGAGGTATGTCGCCCGCTCGTCCGAAAAATTCCGAGACGATCATGACATAATACTTTTATTTCCATGATCTTCTGCCTTTTGCCCTTGGCGGCTTGGAGAAATCTGCTTAGCTAGGGCTCGGTTTTTCCCGGGCAAATAAAAATGCCAATCGGATGAGGCGAGAGCGCGCGTCGCCGCGGTTCGCTTTATCCATCTACCTGCCTTGCCAAATGAAGAAACACATCTGTACTTGGGCCCTGATTTCGGGCCTGCTCCTCGCTCTGCCAATCACCAAAGCGAAAGGCGAAAACGTCATTATTGGGGATGATGATGGCGGTCTCGACGCGAGAACCACTGACGTGACCCTGGCGTGGGATCCAAATCGTGAGAACGATATCGCTGGTTACAATGTCTATTACGGACGGTCGTCCGGCGATTACTTTCGCGTCGAAACCGTCGCGAAGCCGAGCGCGACGATCACCATCAAGGGGAGCAAAACGATGTATTTCGCAGTCACGGCCTTCAACGCCGACGGCCTGGAAAGCGATTTCTCCGACGAAGTCCACTATCCGTAGAGATCGGCCAGCGGAGCCGTTGCGATCGAGCGGAGGGGGTGGGATTCGAACCCACGAGGGCTTGCGCCCTGCCGGTTTTCAAGACCGGAGCCATCAACCACTCGACCACCCCTCCGGAAGTTGCGCGGCTATTTCTAACGCGACACTGCCGACAGAGCAAGATCGTTAGGCCGATCGGCCACCGCCAGCCGATCAGTCTGCCGGCGGTTGCTCGCCCTGACGGGCGAAATACTCACGCAAGAAAACCAGATCGCTCTCGTCCTTGGGGCGATGGGTGTGGGCCTTCATTCGCCAGAGCAGACGCGCCGAGGCGAACGGGATCGGCACTCCCTGGACTTCGCGGACTAACACGTCCTTTGCGGCTTCCGCATACTCGATGCCCGAAGCCGACCGCATCAAATCAACCACCACTTCGTCCGCCACCCGCACCACGACATACTGGGCGACTTCGCCCGGTTTCAATGCGCGCACCGCTTTATCCGGGAAAACCTCGAGCGCACGATAGACGAGCGCTTCGTTTTCCAGGTCAGTCGCCAGAACGAGATCGATGTCGGTCGTGGTCCGGGCCAAGCCTCCATAGATGATAGCGAAGCCGCCGACCACCACGTAGGAGGCGCCAAGCTCATTCAGGCGCCGACAAAGGAGGACGAGATCCTCCTCGACCGGCATGCGTGGGACTAACTCAGAGCCCGAACCGCTCTCGCCGCCATCTCCTTCATCAGCCATTCATCTGCCTCCTGGAAAGAACGAAAACGGAAAACCCCTTTGCGACAGATCGCGCCGAAGCCTTGTGAGCGGCGCACCTGATTGACCAGGCGTTGCAATCCCATCGCCATCCTCGGCGCGTCCCGCAGGCGTCGTCGCCCAACTGTTTTGCCGACTGGATCGTCGACGTTAATGGCGGCGTAGCTCATCTGCTCCCGCAGTCTGCCATCGTTCCCCCTAACGAGCAAGCATCGTCAGACGGGAAACATCTTCAGCGCCGCGTCGATCCGCGCCAGGACTCTGCCGCGCCCCAGAATTTCGAGGAGATGATAAAGGCTCGGGCCGGCGTTGCTCCCGGTCACGGCGAGGCGGGTCGGGTGGACAAGCGCACCGAGCTTGACGCCGAGCTCGGCCGCGGTCGCCTTGAGCGCGGCCTCGAGGGAAGGTGCGTCGAAGTTTTCCAGAGTGGCGAAAGCGTCGCGCAACGCTTGCAGACGCGGTTTGTTCTCCGGGACGAAATGTTTCGCGAGGCCTTCAGGCTGGTAGCTGATCTGGTCGGTGAAATAGAAACCGCAATAGGCAGGTAGCTCGCTGAAGATGCGGAATTTTCCCTTGCACGTATCGAGCGCGGCCCGCACGTACTCGGTCGGGAATTTCCCCGGGTCGAGCCCGGCTTTGGTGAGCGCGATCTCGGCCAGAGCATGAAAACGAGCCTCCGGCAGTTCGCGGACGTACTCACCGTTGAGCCAGGTGCACTTCGCGAGGTCGAACGACGCATTCTTGCGATGAATTTTTTCCAGCTCGAAGAGGCGGACGACTTCCTTGAGCTCGATTTTTTCCCGATTGTCCTTCGGCGACCAGCCGAGAAGACAGAGATAGTTGCGAACGGCTTCGGGCAGAAAACCTTCCTCGATATAAGTGTTGAGACTGGAGCCGACGTCGCGCTTGCTCATCTTCGAGCCGTCCTGGTTGAGGATGAGCGGGATGTGCGCGAAGCGGGGCGGCTCGGCACCGAGGGCGCGATAAAGCTCGATGTGTTTGGGCGTGTTCGAGAGATGATCCTCGCCCCGGATGACGTGGCTGATCTTCATCTCGAGGTCGTCGACCACGTTGACGAAATGAAAAATCCAGGAGCCATCCGGTCGCCGGATCGTCATGTCGGGATGCGTTTCCGGGTTCGTTAGGTCAAAATCGATCTTCCCGCAGACGACGTCATCGACCACGACATGCTCGCGCGGGGAGCGGAAGCGGATCGCGCCGTTTTCTTCGAAGAGATGCCCGCCGGCCTCCAGTCTGGCGAGGTGGCGTTCGTAAATATCGTTGCGCTCACTTTGAAAATAAGGTCCAAAATTTCCACCGGCCTGCGGGCCTTCATCCCACTCGAGCCCGAGCCAGCGGAGCCCGTCGTAGATCGCCTGGATGGCTGCGGCCGTGTTGCGCGCCTCGTCCGTGTCCTCGATCCGGAGGATTAATGTGCCACCGGTATGGTGCGCGTAGAGCCAGTTGAAAAGCGCCGTCCGCGCCCCGCCGATGTGAAGGAACCCAGTCGGTGACGGGGCGAAACGAACGCGGACAGCAGAGCTCATCGGTGATCATCCTGAGCGAAAGCGCGCGCCGGCGCAAACCCCGTGATGGGAGCTTTTACTCGAGGAAAATCCGGCCGGCGCGGCGGCGAGCGTGGCGATCGCGGCTCAGATTCACTCTGGCCGGCGCCCCACCCGCGAGCAATCCCCTCACCTCCTCAATCATGGAAAAACCAATCTCAATTATGCCCCGCTGCACGAGCCATTGCCGCACGACACGACGCTGGAGGGCGGGCGCAAGCTGGCGCAGGGGCTTGACCGGCATTTCCTCGCTTTTCGTTAGGCCAATCGGGGTCATGGTTTCGAGCAAATCTTCTTCCTCTGCCAGGACGGAGGCCGCCCGCCAGATGGTGGAGCGGATGTTGCGACCGAACTCTTTTTCCAGCCAGGGAATGATTCTGTGCCGGACGCGGTTGCGGCGGGCCTGCAATTCCTCGTTCGTCGCGTCGTCGCGAAACTTGAGCCGATGTTGCAGCACGTAAGCATCAATCTCGGAGCGCCAGACGGCGAGCAAAGGGCGAACGATCTCCAGCGAGCCGTGCCGCGATCTCGGCCGCATCGCGCCAAGGCCGCGACCGGCCGCACCGCGAAAGAGATTGAGGAGGAAAGTTTCGACCTGATCATCGGCCTGATGGGCGAGAAAGACCGTCCGGCAGCGTCGCCGCCGGCCGACTCGTTCGAAAAAGCCTAACCGCTCCTGACGCGCCGCCGTTTCGATCGACTGCTTCCTTTCTCTCGCGACGGCGGCGACATCAGCGGCGCCGAGCTCGACGCTTAGCCCGCACTTTTCCGCCAGCCGCGCAACGAAACGCGCATCGCTCCTTCCCGCCCGGCCCCGCAGGCCGTGTTCGAAATGGCAGACGATCAGGCGGTGATAACCGCGGTCCAGCAGCCAGTGGAGAAGCGCGACGGAGTCTCGCCCGCCCGAAACAGCGATGAGACAACGCCGGTCGTTAGGCAAATCATCCAGGATTTCCTTTCCCCAATCCGCCGAGGAACGGGATTTCATGGTGCGGCCGCGTCCAATCCTTGCTCGCCCAGCCAGGGGAACGACCGCCTGGCGACTAGCCGAAGACCAAAGGGCTCGATCGTTTTCACTCGAATGTGCTCGAGCGCTTCCTCCACCGAATCGGTCACGTAAACCAGCTTCAGGTCCGCCGGGCTGATCGTTCCGAGGCGCGCCATCTTGGTGAGCAGGTCCGTCAGTTCCCGCCAATAGTCGGTCCCCATCACGACGATCGGGAAATTCTGGATCTTGCCGGTCTGAATCAGGGTGAGGGCCTCGAACAATTCGTCGAGCGTGCCCGCTCCCCCGGGCATAACGACGAAGGCGTAGGAGTATTTCACGAGGAGCGTTTTGCGGACGAAGAAGTAGTAGAGGGTGACGCAGCGATCGAGGTAGTCGTTAGGCGCCTGCTCGAAGGGAAGCCTGATGTTGCAGCCGACGGAGCGCCCGCCCGCTTCCTTCGCGCCGCGATTCGCCGCCTCCATGATTCCGGGGCCGCCGCCCGTCATGACGGTAAAACCGAGGCGCGCGATCCCCGCGCCCAAAGCCCGCGCCATTTCGTAGTAGGGGCTTTTGCGCTCCGTCCGGGCCGAGCCAAAAACCGTCACGCACGGCCCGACGAAATGCAGGGTGCGAAAACCGCGGAGAAAATCCGCCATGATCCGAAACAGACTGAAAAGCTCGTCGAAGCGGGAATGCGGACCCTCCAGCATCACCTGTTCGGTCCGTTCCGCCGGAGCGATCGAGGCGGGCTGCGACGGCTTAGCCGCCGCCAAACGCGGTTCTTTCACATCGATCGATTACCAACTCCGCCGGCTCGAGACAACCCCCGGAGCTGAATCGGCCGCCTAATTCCTGTTTGCAAACGGGATGATTTCCGGGGACGAGGCTACGGTCGCCCAAAGTCAATACCGGCTCCGCGCGCGACCCATTGCTCCGTCCCCGGGACAGGAGAATCCGGCGCCCAGAGCGTTGCGCGCTCCGGATGGTAGCGCGAACCAATGGGGATCGAATAATTGTTGGCCTCGTAGGTGCGCGTCCGTTGCAGGACGGTGCGGAGGGATATCATCAATGGCGAAGGCTGACGTTCGAACTCGTAGATCCGGCCCGCGAAGGCGTCCGATATCTCCTCGACGTAGCGCGCGTAAACGAACATCGCGAAAGCAACCGGGTGCTCCCAGAAGACATCAATCATGTCCTCGAGATTATCGATCCCTTTCTCGCAGAGCATCTGGTGCTCCTCGAATGGATTGGCTTTCCCCTTCATTTTCCCCTCCAGGTACTGGCGCACGATCGGGGCGACGAATTCGGCTTCGCGCAGCCCGACTGTCACCCCGAAGGAAAAGATCGGGTCGATAAATCGATGCGCGTCGCCGATGCAGATGAATCCTTTTCCGCAGAAGTCGCGCACCTGATAGGAGTAATTCGGAATCACGTGCACTTTTTCGACGAGATCGAGCTCCGGAATGCGCCGCCCGATCTCCGGATTGATGTTGAAGATTTCGCTCCGGAAATATTCCTCCGGCGTCTGCTTTTTGCGCACGAACTCTTCGCCCGGCGTCACCATTCCGACGCTCACCACATCCTTATCGATCGGGATGAACCAGCCCCAATGAAACTTTTTGTCATAGAAAATGAGCGTGTTGTCTTTTGCCTCGGGCCCTTCCGTGCCGGGTCCGCGAATCGCTCCGCGCACATGAGTGAAGAAAGCGACCTGTTTGTCGTAATTGCCGATATATTTTGGCCCGGTCACCTTTTGATTGGCCAGAAAAGTCGATTGTCCGGAGCAATCGAGCACGATCTTGGTTTCAATCTCTTCCTCGCGACCGTCGGGGTGACGCATTCGGATGCCGACGAGCGCACCATCGTTCTTCAGCGCCTTGACCGCCCGCCCAGGGAGGAGCCTGGCGCCGCGGCTCAGCGCCTCGTTTAGCATCATCTTGTCAAACTCGCTCCGCCGGACTTGCCAGGTGATGTTATCGCTGAGGTTCCAATCTTTATCGCGCGAGGAGACCCTTACAAACCAGTTGGTGGCAGCTTTGGCGTAAACCACGACACCGTGCTTCACCGGGTTTCCCATCTGCTCCATTTTTTCCTTCAAGCCGAGCCGGCGGAGTAATTGCGCCGCCTCGCCGGTGAGCGATTCGCCGATGTGGAAGCGCGGGAACTCCTCCTGTTCGAGAATGAGCGGGACGATTCCTTCCCGAAGAAGAAACATGGCCGCCGCGGCGCCGCTGGGGCCTCCACCAATGATCAGGGCATCAGTTTTCATAAAGACACTACGGGGCGCAAGCCGTCGGCGTGTGAGGTTTTAGAGTGCCAGCGCCTTTGAGGAAAGGAAAAAATTCCGAGCTGCAACGAAAGGCGGCAAAATGTCCTTCGTCCGGCAGATTTCCAGCAATCGCCCTCAGGAGATTTCATTCAGCGCGTGCCGGAATGTAGCGGGCTGAAGCTGAGGACGATGATTTCGGCGTGGCGCGGTTCCCAGTGGCTGAGGTCGACCCGAAAGCGGTCGACTCGCTCGCCGCGCGCGTGCTTCTCGCGATTGAGGAGGCGATAGAGATTTTCCGCTTCCCCTACCCGAAGTCGCGCCTTATTTCGATTACGCCGAGGAGGAACTGGAGAACGCGGAGAAAGCCATGCACCACCTCGTCGGCCGGCCCCTGCTCAAGTCCTGCCCCACAGACGGCGATCCGCACCGGCCTCGCCGCCCATGAGATCGTCGAAGCCGCCCGCGACCTGGATTCGGATTTGATCGTGATCGCAACCCACGGCTACACTGGCTGGAAACATTTTTGCATCGGCAGCACGACCGAGCGCGTGGTCCGCACCGCCCCTTGCCCGGTCTTTGTTGTGCGCGAAAAACAACACGAACTGATCTGATGGCCAACCTACCAGCACCGGAGCACGAGCCGCTCGAGACCCGGATCGAATTGCATCCCTTCCTCGTTGGGCTGCGCCGCATCATATCAAGCTCTTGGCCGATTGCGCGATGGCGAAACATTTTGAGGCCCATGAGTATCTGTTCCGCCAGGGCGAATTCGCGAACCGCTTCTACCTCATCGAAGAAGGCGAGGTCGTGCTCGAATCGCTCAATGCCGAAGGCGAGCCGGTCGTGGTCGAGCGGGTGGGACCTGGAAAACTGGTCGGCTGGTCCTGGCTCTTTCCCCCTTACGTCTGGCATTTCGACGCCCGCGCGACCAGGCCGACGGAAGCGATCTTTTTCTACGGCACGATCCTGCGGGAATACTGCGAGCGCGAGCCGTCGTTAGGCTACGAGCTTTTCAAGCGGATGAGCCTGGTCATGATC
>DATBDG010000202.1:0-3224 GCA_036270055.1 Chthoniobacterales bacterium | reverse complement strand
AACGTCCTGCTCAACAACGCCGGCATCATGCGCCCGGAAGATTTGCGTGCCGAACCGATTGATCTTTCGACGGCCGAACTGACCGTCGCACCAACCTCGTCGGTCCGATTCGCCTCACGAGTGCTTTGCTGCCCCTGCTGCAAAGGCAACCGCATGCCACCGTGATGACCGTTTCCTCCGGCCTCGCCTTCGTGCCGCTGGCGATGACCCCGACCTACTTCGCCACCAAAGCCGCTATTCACTCCTACAGCCAGTCGCTGCGTTACCAGTTAAAGGAGACGAACGTGGAAGTGATCGAAATCGTGCCGCCTATGTGCAGACCACGTTGATGGGCGAGGGCAGGCCAACGATCGGCAAGCGATGCCGCTCGACGATTTCATTGCCGAGGTTATGGAAATCCTGCAGACCGAGGACGAAGTCAAGGAAGTGTGCGTCAAACGCCTTCACCCGCTCCGCTTCGCGGCCGAAGCCGGCCAGGAGCAATACCAGAAATTCTTCGAGCAGTTCAACGACCGGATGCACAAGTAAGACGCGCCGCGGGCATGCCCGGCCCTCGGAATTGCGCGACGTTCTGCCGGTCCGTAGTGTCGACCCATGACCACGAACACCCCGCCTTCCAAAGCAATGCGCTGGACTGGATATGTGTTGAGCGCAATTCCAATCCTCTTCATGACCGTAGGCGGCCTCGCCTTCCTGTTCTTCGCGCCCGAGAAGGTCAGTGAAGGAATGACCAAGTATGGATATCCGGCCGGCGCCGCGAAACCGATCCTGATCGCGGAGATCGTTTGCGGACTTCTCTATGCCATCCCGCAAACCGCTACGCTCGGCGCAGTGCTGCTGACCGCATATCTCGGCGGCGCCGTTGCGACTCATGTGCGCGCCGGCGAACCGTTCCTGTTTCCCATCATCATGTGCGTGCTGGTATGGGTGGGACTCTGGCTGCGCGACGCGCGCTACCGTGTGTTACTTCCGCTCAGGAAAGTCTGACTGCGCCGTTCCAGCCATATCCGCAGCGATCTGCGACTGGGGATCGTGCCGCCGTATGTGCAGACTACGTTGATGGGCGAGCGCCAGGCCAACGATCCGCAAGCGATGCCGCTCGACGTATTCATCGCCGAGGTCATGCAAATCCTCTCTCTTTGCGATTTCAGCGTTTCAGTTTTCAGCGTTTCAGCTTTTGGAGACCGCACCCGCTCCGCTTCGCCGCCGAAGCCGGCCAGGAGCAATACGAGAAGTTTTTCGAGCAGTTCAACGACCGGGTGCACAGGTAAAGAGGTCGCGGCATGTCAGCCGAATGGATCTTGTGGCTCATGAGCCGCAGGGCGACGCGAGTCGCGAACGCGAACGCGTTTAAGCCTCAGAAGATCAACTTTTCTCATCGTCGAGCTGAAGAAGAAGTGCACGATCATTACGTGAAGAAAGCCGCGGGACCTTATAATCCCTGGGCTCGATATAAGGGCCCGGAAAATATTGCTTTGCGGAATGGATACGTTAGGCGGGCAAGTGGGAAAGGCGGTTTGCTCCAGGGAGACAAGATTGAGGCTATCGATGCATACTTATCTCACTATGGAGTGTGCCGCGCGATCGGTTGGGTAGTGGAGAGGTTCCGCTTTCGGAAGAACGAAGAGCTCGAACTCCTTGCAACCGTCGACTTTGCTGCGCTCGAGCTAAAGCAGGGTGGGACGCAAATAACCGTCGCAACTGTGAAAAGCATCATCGGCAGCAATACGGATTGGAAGCCAAAGCTCGATCGTGCAGCATTCTCTGATGATAGGATCGAAGCAGCACTGGAAGAACTGCGATCGCTGTTTCCGCTCTCCTACGTTAGCTGATGGCTGAGACAACCATATCTGCCCCGGCAAGTCCGTCCGGTTGACCTGACGGCCATCGCGAGGGCGCAGGCGTCCTTCTGGGCGTTCTGCGGGTCTGCGGTACCGTGGGGAAGAGGCGGTGCGGCCGACCAAGGTTAGCTGTAGAATCGGCAAGTTCGCGACTCGCGCCGGTTATCGTATAGAACCTCATGGCGGAAACCGATTACGTCCTTGGCACTCATGATGATGAAATTGCGCGGCTTGGTTGCAAGATCGCGTCTGGCGGGATGCGGTGACGGCGGCGTGGCAACGGGCGGGATTACGGAAGGGAGGCAGGTGCTCGGATGTCGGCGCTGGGCCGGGCTATGTGGCGGCAGTTTGCAGAGCAACTCGGGCCAGTTAACTTCCTCGTGGATGAGCGCCAGCGACATCATTAGTGAAATCCAACGCCTTTCGCCCGCCGACCAGGCGGAAGTGATCCGGTTCGCGTATCGCCTCGACGCCGCGCGGATGCTGACCGGGAAGGAAATCGGCGAGCTGGCACAGCGGATGATCGATAGCGTCGATCCGGCCGAGAAACTGCGACTACGCGAAGAAATGACGCGCGGGTTCTACGGCGAAAGCACGAATGCCTAGAATTCGCCGTCGTGGCGTCCCGCGGGCGTTGCTGCAGCATCTCTTCGACCGTGTAGATGAGCGTGCCATTTCGGTCGAGCAGTTGCAGCTCTTCGCCACTTGGCTCGAACTGGAGCCTGAAGTTCCGGAGGCTCAGTGGTTCAAACAATTTCCTGAAATGATCGTCTGCGGGGAAGGCGAGTTCGTTAAGACATTCCTGCGCAGCGGCCAGATTCCCGTTGGGCAGGAAGTCGCCTGAAGCCGGCCTCAGCTTGATCTTCCCGCAGCAAGCGGAGCGCTTGCCCTACAAGGGGAAAACCCGCCGTGGATGTTCCTGCAAATAGGCGGTGATCGCTTTCAGGAAAATATCCGCGAAATCCTTCAGCTTTTGCTCGCCCACGCCGGGAACGTTCCTGAATTCCTCGCGCGTCGCCGGATAGCTCCTCGCCATCTCGCGCAATGTCGCGTCGGAAAAAATCACGTAGGCCGGGACATTCCGCTCGTCGGCCAGGTTTCGCCTTACGAGGCGCAGATCTTCGAAAAGCGCCTCGTCGCACTCGATCGCGCCCGTCCGCGCCCTGGTTTTCGCCGCCGGTTTATCGGGCGGCTTCGTCAGGGTGATTGGCCGCCGCTCGCGCAGAGTCGCGCGGCCGCTGCTCGTCACCTGAAGCGTGGCAAACTTGCCCGGCGCCACTTCGACGAGATCCATCCGGAGCAGTTCCCGCCCGACCGCCTGCCAGGCTTCACGCTTCAGCTCCCGCCCGATTCCGTAGGTTGAAAGTTCGTTATGCCCGCGCT
>DATBDG010000201.1:0-5767 GCA_036270055.1 Chthoniobacterales bacterium | reverse complement strand
TGCGCCAGACGGAAGCGATGCGCCGGGATTTTGTGGCCAATGTTTCGCACGAGCTGCGTACGCCGCTCTCGATCCTGCGCGGTTATCTCGAGACGCTCCTCGAGAATCCGAAACAGCCGCCGGCGGAATTGCTCCGGATTTTCGAAGTAATGGAGCGCCATTCAAATCGTCTCAACCTCCTGGTTGACGATGTCCTGAGCCTGGCGCGGCTCGAAGGTCCCGGGGTCGCGCTCGACCTAACGAATCTACGACTGGAAAATTTCTTGCGCGGCATTATGCGCGACTGGGAACGGCCCTTTGCCAGAAAAAATCTTCGCGCCGAGCTGGAGATCGCGGAGGATCTTCCGCCGTTGCGCGTGGACGAGGGGCGTTTGCAGGAGGTGATCTACAACCTGCTCGATAACGCGGTGAAATATTCTCGTCCGGAGGGGTGCATCACGGTCGGTGCGACGCACAACCACAACCACGTCATCCTCAGCGTTTCGGACGAGGGAGCCGGCATCCCGGCGCGCGATTTGCCTCGAATCTTCGAGCGTTTTTACCGCGCGGACAAGGCGCGCCACCGGGAACTGGGCGGCACGGGGCTTGGCCTCTCGATCGTAAAACACATCGCCCAATTGCACGGCGGGAGCGTCGAGGCAGAGAGCGAAGTGGGCCGCGGCACGACCGTGCGGGTGCATTTCCCGCTGCGCGTCACGCAATCGTAACACGAAAATCTTTGCCTGCGCTGCCCCGCGTTTGCATCCTCTGGCGGTGGAGATCACCACGCCCATTTTGCCTTCCGCCGCCGATAATGCGCGCCGCCGCTCGCGGCAACTGGCGGAGTGTTCGATTAAATATTTCTTCGGCGGCAATGCGGTCATCGCGATCGTTGTCCTCGCCCTCATCACGATTTTTCTGTTCCGCGAAGGCTTTGGATTCTTCGGCGAAAACCTGCGCAATCTGCGGATCTATCGGACCGCCGGGACGGAGTATGTCGACATTATCCGGGCCCAGGCGCGAGAACATGCAGAGCTGAGCCGCGCGCTCAACCGCATCCGCCTGCGCGAATTCAATGCGCTCAACCAACGCGGCCGAAGCAACGAGCAGGCGCAGGCGGCGCTCGCTCCTTTCGATCAATTCGCGACCGCCTTCAGCGATGCCGGTGACGAGCTCAACGGCCTCGTCTCCGATCTGAACGACGAGACGATGGGCTTGAAGGAGGCGATCGCGAAACGCGACGAGATGATCGCGGAAAGGGACCGCCTCCTGCGCGCCGGCCAGCCGCAGGCTGCTGCCCAGGTGGTGGTGCCGTCGGTCGACCGGAGCGCGACCCTCGCCGCCCTGCGGGCGAGCGTGCCGATCTTTCGTCAAACGAGCTCGACGCTCGCGGCCAAGCTCGCCGGTCTTCTCAACAGCCCGCCTCGCCTAACGAGCCCGGCGGTCGAAAAGCAATTTCTTGGCTGGAAAAATGAAGTGCGCAGTTTTATTTCGGCTCTGCCCGGCGCCTATCAACGCCTGGAAAGCTGGGACCCAAATCAACCGATCCCGTGGTATCGTGGCATCACGGCGTTCCTCTTCGGGCGCGACTGGATCACCGCCAGTTTCTGGCAGGATTGGTACGGCATCCGGCCATTGTTAGTCGGCTCCATCATGGTCTCTTTCGTCGCCCTTCTCATCGCCGTCCCGGTGGGGGTGGCGGCGGCGATTTACGTGAGCGAAATCGCCGGCCGCGGGGAAAAGAGCCTGGTCAAGCCTTACATCGAATTCATCGCCGCGATTCCATCGGTCGTGCTGGGATTTTTCGGGATCGCGGTCGTGGGCGAAGCGATCCGGGCCGCCTCGCAATCGCATTGGTTGAGCTGGGTTTCGTTCTTCCCCATCGCGGAACGTTTGAATGCATTTACGGCCGGCTGTCTCCTCGCGCTGATGGCGATCCCGACGATTTTCACCCTCTCGGAAGACGCGCTCCGCAATGTCCCGCGCGGTTTCAAGGAAGCTTCCTACGCCTTGGGGGCGAATCGTCTGCAAACGATCGCGCGCGTCCTCGTTCCGGCGTCGCTTTCCGGCATCATTTCCGCCATCCTTCTCGGGTTCGGGCGCGTCATCGGCGAGACGATGGTGGTCCTGCTCTGTGCCGGCAATCGGATCGAGATTCCCGATTTCACGGAAGGGATCGGCGCGTTTTTCCAACCGGTCCACACCATGACGGGCATCATCGCGCAGGAAATGGGCGAAGTCGTGCGCGGCAGTATTCATTATCGCGCCCTCTTCATGGTCGGCCTGGTCCTTTTCGCCATCACTCTGGTGATCAATTACAGCGCACAAAAAATCGTGCAGCGCTACCGGATGAGCATTGGTTAGGCAAGAGAGCGATGGACGAAACCGACAAGATGATGGATGAAGCGACGCTCGCCGCCTCCGGCTTTAACCTCGTCTCAAACCTCGACGACCGCGGCGCCTCGCCCGCCTTCCGCACCCGTTCGCGCTGGACGGAGAAGATCGCCTTCTGGGTTTTCCGGCTCGCGACTTATTTCATTATCGCCTGCACGAGCTACATCTTCATCGGCATCGGGTGGAAAGGCGCGCAAACGGTTTTCACGACTAGGGCGCCGTTCGTGAACATCACCTTTCTCACCCAGAAACCGGAGACGCTGTTCGTGTTCGAATACGAGGGCAAAAAGATGGCGCTGGGCGACACGGACTTCCGCGCCTGGCAGGAGCAGCATCCGAACGCCAAGGTCGAGCCCACGACCGTGGCCTACTCCGCAGGCGGCATTTGGCCGTGCATTGTCGGCACCGCCCTACTCGTGATCGGATCGATGGCGGTGGCGCTCTTTATCGGGATCAGCGCCGCTATTTACCTCAGCGAATACAGCCGCAATAGCCGCTTCATCCGTCTCATCCGCATCGCGATTTTGAATCTCGCCGGCGTTCCCTCGATCGTTTTCGGTCTGTTCGGCTTCGGTCTTTTCGTCATCTTCTTTCACTGGAACGTTTCCCTCATCGCCGGGTGGTTCACGCTCGGACTGATGGTTCTGCCGGCGATCATCACCGCGAGCGAAGAAGCGCTCCGTGCCGTGCCCCAGGGATTGCGCGAAGGTTCGCTCGCTCTTGGCGCGACGAAGTGGCAGACGATTCGCAAAAACGTTTTGCCCTACGCCATGCCCGGGGTTCTGACCGCCTCGATCCTCGGCATCGCGCGGGTCGCGGGCGAGACGGCGCCGATCATGTTCACCGCCGCCTATGCCTTGCGCGATGAGATGCCGTGGCAGGTGCAACGCTGGACCGATTTCTTTTTTCAAGGCGTGATGGCCCTGCCGTATCACATTTATGTCGTCAGCTCGAAAATTCCGCAGAACGAATACACGGAACGGGTGCAATATGGCGCCGCTTTTGTTTTTCTTCTTCTTGTCATGCTGATCGCGCTCACCTCCGTCGTTTTGCGTGAACGCCACCGCCGCCGCTTATCATGGTAAACCTGCTCGCTATGCCCGAAGTCACCTCAAAGAAAGATGGTAGCCGAGTCGACGCGACGGCTCCACCACCGAGCGCCGGGGTCAAACCAACGATCGACGTGCGTGATCTTACGTTTGCCTACGGCAATCACGAGGTCCTGCACAACGTGAGCCTGCAGATTCCACCCCGCGCCGTGACGGCTTTGATCGGTCCTTCCGGCTGCGGCAAGACGACGTTGCTGCGCTGTTTCAACCGGATGAACGACCTCATCGACGCGTCGCGCATCGTTCGGGGATCGATCGTGATCGAAGGCCGCGACATCAATCACCCCGCAGTCGACGTGGTCGATCTGCGCCGGCGTATCGGGATGGTTTTCCAGAAGTCGAACCCATTCCCGAAATCGATCTATGACAATATCGCCTACGGGCTGCGGATCGCGGGCGTGACAAAGCGCTCCCGGATCAATGAAGCGGTCGAGAAAAGTCTGCGTTCCGCCGCCCTCTGGGATGAAGTGAAAGACCGGCTCGACCGCAGCGCCTACGGCCTCTCCGGCGGGCAGCAGCAACGGCTCTGCATCGCGCGCGCCCTCGCCGTCGAACCGGAAATCGTGCTCATGGATGAGCCCTGTTCGGCGCTCGATCCGATTGCGACCGCCAAAGTAGAAGAGCTCATCCGGCAATTGAAAGCCGAGTACACAATTGTGATCGTGACCCACAACATGCAACAGGCCGGCCGCTGCTCCGATCACACCGCTTTCTTTTACCTCGGGCGACTGATCGAATTTGGTGAGACGGCTAGAATATTTTCGCAGCCCACTCAGCGGCAGACGGAGGATTACATTACGGGCCGCTTCGGTTGATAAAGAACTGTCATGATCTCACGACATATTCTCGGTACTTTCGACGAAGCGCTCGCCAGCCTGCGGAACAACGTTCTCATGATGGCCAGCCTGACGGAACGCAGTCTCGACAATGCGCTCCGCGGGCTGCTGGAGCGCGATGACGATCTCTGCGCGACCGCGATCGCGGATGACGAAGAGATCGATCAACTGGAAAAGCAGATCGACAAGGACGGGATCGAGCTGCTCCTCCGTTTCCAGCCGGTGGCGTCGGATCTCCGGCGGGTGGTTTCGGCGATGAAACTTTGTTCCAACCTCGAGCGGATGGCCGACCAGGCGGTGAACACGGCGCGGAAGGCGCGGAAGTTAAATCGCCATCCAGCCCTGCCGGAAGTGGAGCTGGTCAATCCGATGCGCGTACAGGCCATGCAGATGTTCAAGGACAGCGTCGACGCTTACATGCGCGAAGATGTGGAGCTGGCGCGCGGGCTGAAAGCGCGGGACAAGGCGCTCGACGAATTGAACTCCGTTGCCAGCCGGCGCCTGATCGAGCGCATGGCGCAAGATCCGGAGCAGCTCCGCGGTTATTTGAATCTCATGTTCATCGCCCGGCATCTCGAACGGGTGGGCGATCACGCGACCAACATCGCGGAGGACGCGGTCTACGCGGCCGCAGCTGAGGACATCCGGCACCAGGGACCGCAGGCGGCCTAAGATGCGTCTCTATTTTCTCCGTCACGGCGCGGCCGACTGGCCGGACTGGACGAAACCGGACGACGAACGCCCCCTGACGAAGGCGGGGCGCAAGGAAATGCATGAGGTGAGCGAGTTTCTCACCGCCCTGAAGGCGCTGCCGGACGTGATCCTAACGAGTCCGCTTCCGCGCGCGGCGCAGACGGCGGACATCGCGGCGGAGCATTTGAAAGTGCGGGCGCGCGAAGAAAAATTGCTCGCCCCGGGCTTCGCGATTGCGGATTTGAAGCGGCTCCTGAAAAAATATCCGCAGCAGGTGCTGATGCTGGTTGGTCACGAACCGGATTTCACTTCTGTCATTGAAGCGCTGACGGGGGCCGATTTGAAACTTTCCAAAGCCGGTGTTGCCCTGGTCGATTTGAACGCGACAAAAGGGAGATTGCTCTGGCTCTTCCCACCCAAGGTCGCGAAGGCATAGGAAGGATTTCTCGTTGGGTGTCCACCCTTTAGGCTGTCTTCGCCGTCTTTACCGTTTCTTCTGGCCTCCCCCGCACGCTAAAGCGCGGACACCCAACACCAAACGGGCAAGTCACCGCTGTTCTCGTGACCCTGGAAGAGGAAGTGCCGCCCATATTCATAAACCTCAGTCGGACCGCCGGGGTAATGATCGAGCACGAGATAGGTATTTTCGTCCGGCTCCGTGCGGCTGGTTCCGTCGGCCAGGAAACCAAACGCGCGATCGGGTCCGCCGGGTTCTCGAGCAGATCCTGACCCTGCTGCTGCAGGTCGAGAGCGAAA
>DATBDG010000200.1:0-3273 GCA_036270055.1 Chthoniobacterales bacterium | reverse complement strand
TGATGCGCAATCAACCGCAAGTAAATCTCTTAGGAGCGGGCGGTCTTTTCAGAAGTGGGTTTTTCCCGGGCTTCGGGACGTCACAAGCTGCTCAACGTGAGCCCTCAGTTTAGGAAGGGGAAAATCTTGGGGAGAGGAATGAGCCGTTTTCCGGCTGGTTGTTGCATGAAGGGTTATGAAACAAATCTACTTCGCAAAAAGACAAACCGCCAAAGAAGGGCGTTCCTCGTTTACCAAAATAACCTGGCCGATTCTCCGGAATTTGCCGATCGTCGCCTTGCTTTTCGTCCTGGCAGCTTCCATCCCCATCTCGGCGCAGACGATTACGACGTTTGATGCCCCGGGCGCGGGCACCGAAGCCGGGCAGGGGACTTACGCATTCAATATCTCGCCATCGGGCACGATCGTCGGATTTGTGCGTGCCGCCGACGATGCGCGTCACGGTTTCATTCGCGCATCGAACGGCGACTTCACAGTCTTCGATGCACCCGGGGCGGGAACGGAGGGAGGCCAGGGAACGCGCGCTTACTCCGCGAATCCAAGCGGCACGATCACGGGATTTTTCATCGATACAGTCGGTGGATTGCATGGATATGTCCGCTACCCCGACGGCACAATCACAGTCTTCGACGCGCCGGGAGCGATTGCCACCTTTCCCGCTTTCAGCTCGCTCCTCATCAATCCACGGGGACAGATCACCGGCTATTTCCTCGACGCGAACGGCGCTTCTACTGGCTTCTTGCGGGAGACGGATGGGACCTTTGCTACCTTTGTTGTGCCGGGTGCCGATCAGGGAACATTTCCCTTTGCCATCAGTCAGCGCGGCGATATCACCGGTTATTACGTCGATGGGGCGGGTGTAAACCATGGCTTTCTGCGGGACAAGAATGGCAATATTAGGACCTTCGACGTTCCGGGCGCTGGGACGGCGGCGGGCCAGGGGACATTGGGCGGCGGTTTCACTGCCAGCGGCGTGATTATTGGAAATTATCTGACCCCCGACAACATCAGCCACGGGTTTCTACGGGACAGGCATGGCAATTTCACCAGCTACGATGCGCCAGGCGCGGGAAGTGTTCCGGACTCCGATCAGGGAACTTTTCCCTTCGGCGTCAATCCAAACGGCGCGACTTCAGGTTGGTATGTGGACGACGCAGAAGTGAATCACGGCTTCGTGCGCGGACCGCAGGGCCAATTCATCACCTTCGATGTCCCGGGCGCAGGCACCGGCCCCGGCCAGGGACCATTTGTCTTCGGAATCGCCCCGAATGGCGCTTCGACCGGATATTCCCTCGACTCGGACAGCGTTGTGCACGGCTTTGTCCTGACAAAATAGAACTGAGTCTTTCGCTCCGTCACCGACGCCGAATCCCGGCGCCGGTGACGCGAGAGCGTCCGTTAGGGGAGCAGGGCCCTTAACGGATGCGATTCGTCGAACCCGGGTCGAAGAGGTGAGCCTTGGCCAGGTTCATCTCGAACTGCAACCGGCGTCCGGCCTCGCGATGATCGAACGCCCCCTGGCTCCGGCAGACCAAAGTGTGCGCCCCGGTTTGCAGATAAAGATTCGTTTCCGCTCCCATCGGCTCGACGATATCGACGATCGCGGGAAAACCGGTCCCGGCCGCCTTGCCTTCTTTGCGGGTAAAGGTTGCAACTTCCAGGTCCTCCGGGCGAATGCCAAAAATCACGTTTTTGCCGACGAACTCGCGCGCCGCCGGCCGGTCCGCAGCCGGGAACCGGACGTCGATCGTGCCCCCTTCGATTTCGGTGAAACGGATTTTGTCCCCATCCTGTTTCAAGGTGCCGGAGATGAAATTCGTCGGCGGACTGCCGAGAAAACCGGCCACGAATAAATTCACCGGCTCCTTGTAGAGGACGAGCGGGGCATCGTTCTGCTGCACGACGCCGTCGTGCATGACCACGATGCGGTCGCCCATCGTCATCGCCTCGATCTGGTCGTGCGTGACGTAAATCATCGTTGCCTGGAGGCGCTGGTGGAGCTTCGTCAGCTCGCTTCGCATTTGCACCCGCATCTTGGCGTCGAGGTTCGAGAGCGGCTCGTCGAAAAGGAAAACCTTCGGCTGCCTGACGATCGCGCGGCCGACCGCGACCCGCAGCCGCTGCCCGCCGGAGAGCGCTTTCGGTTTGCGCTTGAGGAGTGATTCGATCCCGAGGATGCCAGCGGCGTCGACCACCCGTTTCCTGATTTCGGTCTTGGGAAATTTTCGAAGCTTTAAGCCGAAAGCGAGATTGTCGTAAACGCTCATGTGGGGATAAAGCGCGTAATTTTGGAAGACCATCGCAATGTCGCGATCCTTCGGCGCGACGTCGTTGACCCGTTTCTCGCCGATATAGAGGTCGCCCGTCGATATTTCCTCGAGCCCGGCGATCATGCGCAGGATGGTGGATTTTCCGCAACCCGAAGGCCCCACCAGGACGACAAATTCACGATCGGCGATCTCGAGACTGACGCCGTTGACCGCGGTCACCTCGCTGCCTTTCTCGCCGGGGTAAATCTTGGAAACGTTGTTGACGGAGACCTTGGCCATGCGAGAGGCGTCAAGCTAGGGAGAGCGCTGAAACCGGTCAATCTCCTAATCCTGCTCTTCCTCCTGCTCCCAATCCCAATCCAAAAATCAGACCCGCGCCTCCCAGAGGGAGGCGTCCACTAGGTCAGAATGGCAAGCCGACCACCTCGACCGGCTGCTGGTTCGCCAGCAATTTTGTTCCGGGTTGATTGAATCCGCGTTTCACGAAACCGAGCGCGATCTCCTTCCCTAACCGTTCACTTCGGGTCGCGCTCGTGATCCAGCCCACATCTTTGGCCTCTTCTGGCGAGAGCAAACGAGTTTCAGGAGCGAGCGGAGAACCATCAAGCGCCACCAACCCGCAAAGCCGCTTGTTCATTTGCCCCGACATCTTCATCCGCGAAATCACTTCCTGGCCGATGTAGCAGCCTTTGGCGTAATCGATCGCTTCATCCGCCAGGTTTGCTTCCACCGGGATGATCTCGTTCGTCAGCTCGCGGCCCCAGCGCGGAACTCCTAGTTCGATCCGCCGGCGTTCCGCATCCTCGGCCTCGCAGAGGGGTTCGTGCGCAGACAGCAGTGTCAAGACGCGATCGTGCTCCGCGGCCGCGGTCCAGAGATCCCAGCCCGTCACCCCAAAACGTTTGCCGCGGCGCCATTCTCGCGATTCGTCAGGCAAAGCCGGCGGGGATTCGCCGGTGAGGTGAAAGAGGGCGAAATCCTCCGTCACATCCTCGATCGTGAC
>DATBDG010000199.1:0-20296 GCA_036270055.1 Chthoniobacterales bacterium | reverse complement strand
CGATTGTTTGGTAGGGCGAGACTCCGTCGGGCCGGGAGCTTGTCCTCAAGGCTGGACGACCAGGTCGGGCGCGTCTTTCAGGCTTGACGGAGTCTCGCCCTACCATTTTAAGAATGTCACGACCGGCGTCGGTGCGAGCTTTTCGCGGCCGCGCAGAAATTCCAGCTCGATGAGGAACTGCGCTTCGAGCAGTTCGCCGCCGACCTTTTGGATAAGCGCGGCGGCGGCGGAGGAGGTCCCGCCGGTCGCGAGCAGGTCGTCGATGAGGACGATCTTTTCTCCCGGCACAATGCTGTCGACGTGCATCTCCATTTCGGCGTCGCCGTATTCGAGCGAATAGGCCGCCGTTTCCGTCTTGAAGGGCAGCTTGCCTTTTTTGCGAATCGGAACGAAACCGACGCCCAGTTCGTAGGCGACGGCGGACCCGAAAACAAACCCACGGGCATCGATACCGACCACCTTGTCGATCGGCAGAGCGCGACAACGATCGAGGAAAACGTCGATCGATTCCCGAAACAAGTGGGAGTCGACCAGGATGGGAGTGATGTCTTTGAAGACGATGCCGTGCTTGGGAAAGTTAGGCACATCGCGCACGCCGGCGCGCAGACGATCGATCGATTCAGCAACCATGGCGGCAGGCTAGCTAGTCGCGCGTAAAGGTCAATCGACGCCGCTTGGTTGCGCTAGCAGCCGCAGCTCCAGCAATCGCGGCTGAAACTCGCGATCAGCGCAGGACCACAGCCGACGAGCGCGAGCGCGGAAGAGGAGCCGGCAGATGCCCGGCCGGCACGCTGCTGCGAACGCTGACTCGATCGTCGCCCGGTTCTTTCTCACCGCCGAATTGTCGCTCCCATCTGTCGCGGGCGGCCTCTCGCAGCCGGCTGTAGGCCTCGTCGAGCCCTCGCTCCAGTCCGCAGAGTTCATTCGCCGAGGCTCGCCGGGCGCTCGAGAATGGCGAAACATGCATTCCCGCCAAAAAGCAGGAACCGGGCCGATCCTCTCGCGCCTCGCAACGAGGATTGCCATTTTCGACGCGGGCTCTTAGCTTCAGGGCCGATGGATCGTGAGCTGTTGGTCGTCTCTACCCTCTGCTTTTTCCTGGCCATGGTGCGGACCGGCCTCTCCATCCGCGCCCGCAATTATCACCCGGCCGGCATTAATTTTTTCGCCATCGCGGTCGGGTTTATTTTTCAGACCGCCTTTTTGTCGGTGCGCGGGCATGCCATCGGGCGCTGTCCGCTGACCAATCTTTTCGAGGTTTTCATTTTTGTCGCCTGGTCGGTCACGCTGATTTATTTGCTCATCGGGCCAGCCTATCGGCTCTCATTAATGGGGGCCTTCACCGCGCCCTTGGTTTTTGCTCTGCAAACCTTTGCGCTCCTCGCGCCGATCGATCGCCCGCACGTCGTGACCGGTTCGCCCTCGCCCTGGCTGGAATTGCACGCTTCGGTTTCGCTCATCGCCTATGGAGCCTTTGCCCTCGCCTGCGTCGCGGGCCTCATGTATCTCGTGCAGGAACGCCAGCTCAAACGCCGCCGGATCAACTCGATGTTTTATTATTTTCCGCCGCTGACCGATCTCTTCGCGGCCATTACCCGCCTCCTCTGGCTCGGCTTCGCCTTGCTTTCGGTCGGGATCGCGGCCGGATTTTTCACCGGGCAACCGCTCCCTTATGTCAAGATCGCCTGGTCGTTCGGGGTTTGGGTTTTTTATGCCGGCATCCTCTTTGCCCGCCATCTCGGCACGACCGCCCCGCGCTCGATCGCGGCTCTTTGCGTGCTCGCCTTCAGTGCGGCACTGACATTGCTCTGGGGGATCACATTTCTCTCCCAAACGCATACGCTCTAAATGAATCTTTTCTGCGTCGGCATCAGCCACCACACCGCTGAGGTGCAGGTGCGCGAGCGTTTTGCGGGGCACGCCGAGGTGGACCGTGTTTTGCGCGAAGAAGTCGGCTGCACCGAGGCGGTCTTGCTCACGACTTGCAATCGGGTGGAAGTGTACGCCGCGGCCTCGCAACCAATCGCGACCGAGCGTATCGCCCATTGCCTGCTCGCGACTGGGACGACGCCGCTGGAGGACGAAGTCGACGCCTTCTATCGCTATGAAGCGCTCAACTGCGTGCAGCATTTGTTCCGGGTCGCATCCGGGCTCGATTCGATGGTCATCGGCGAGACCGAGATCCTCGGGCAGGCGAAAAAGGCCTACGAAGCGGCCCGCAGTTCCGGCGCTGCCGGTCCTTTACTCCATCGGCTTTTCCAGCGTGCGTTTCGAGTCGCAAAACAGGTCCGGAGCAATACCGGCATTACCCGCGGCGCGGTCTCGGTCGGCTCGGTGGCGGTCGATCTGGCGGAACAAATTTTTGGCCACTTCGAGACCCGCAAAGTGCTTTTGTTAGGCGCGGGCGAAGCGAGCGAACGAACCGCGCGCGCCCTCGCGAAACGCGGGGTGCGCGACATCCGGGTGACGAACCGCTCGGCCGAGCGGGCACTGGCGCTGGCGGAGTTGATCTGCGGGTCCGCGGTGCCGATGGAGGAATGGGAGCAGCACTGCCGTGAAGTGGACATCCTGATTTCATCGACCGCGGCCCCGAGCCCGATCCTAACCCGGCAAAACCTCGCGCCTCTCCTGCACGACCGGCTCGATCGCCCCCTCTTCATCATCGACATCGCCGTGCCGCGCGATGTGGCGCCGGACGTAAACGAGATGGAAGGCGTCTTCCTTTACGATATCGACTCCCTCAAATCGATCGCCGAGCAATCACTCGCCCTGCGGCGGGAACAGGTCGCGCTGGGCGAGGAGATCATCGCCGGGCACGTCAATGATTTCAGCGGCTGGTTCATCTCGGCGGGGGAGCGACTGATCCGGGGACCGTCGCTGCGCACTTCGGAAACCTGAGTGGGCGCGCCGGGCAGGATTGTTCTCGGATCGCGCGGCAGCGAGCTGGCCCTGACGCAGGCGCGAATGGTCGAGCAGGCGCTCCGGCTGGCCTGGCCAGGGCTGGAAGTGGCAATCGAGATCGTGCGCACGAGCGGCGACGAGGGCGCGAGAGCCGATCCGGTGGCGGATCGCAAGGCGGGGCGGAAGGGAATGTTCACGCGCGAGATCGAGAAGGAGCTTCTCGTTAGGCGAATCGACGTCGCGGTCCATAGCGCCAAGGATCTGCCGAGTGAAGAAAGCGCGGAGCTGGAGGTTCGGGCGACCCTGCGGCGGGCGAACATCGAGGATATTTTGGTGACGCGGAACGGCGCCGGCCTGATGACGATGCCGGCCGGAGCGACGATCGCGACCGGGAGCGTCCGGCGTCAACGCCAACTTCTTTGGAAACGGAGCGACCTCAAGATCGCCGATTTGCGCGGCAATGTCCCGACCCGCCTGCGCAAGCTGCGCGAAAACGAAAATTGGAGCGGGATCATCCTGGCCCGCGCTGGGCTGGAGCGACTCGGTCTCGAGTTTGTCGGGCGGGCGCTCCGCCTACCCAGAGTTGAAGAGGGGCAACCCGCCTTAGACGGGGCGCCCTACAATCTTACGACGGAGGCGCTGTCGCCGGAGGTGTTTTTGCCGGCCGGCGGCCAGGGCGTGATCGCCCTCCAGGTGCGGCGCGACGACGAGCCGGCCAAAGATTTGCTCGAACCGCTGAACCATCAGCCGACGCATGATTGTTTGCGCGCGGAGCGCGAGTTTTTGCGGCTTCTGAATGGCGATTGCGATTCGCCGGTCGGCGTGCAGGCTGCGCTCGAAGCAAACGAGATGGTGCTGCGAGCTCAGGTTTTCGTCGAAGGGGTCAACGAGCCAAAAGAAGGCACGGTGCGTTCAAAAATGGGAATCGATGAGCCCGAGAAACTGGCGCACATGCTATACCGCTGGATGTATGAACAAAAGTAGCGCCGGGAAGTGTTATCTGGTCGGGGCGGGCCCGGGCGATCTCGGCTTGGTGACGTTGCGCGCCCGGCAATTGATCGAGCGGGCGGAAGTGATCGTTTACGATTATCTTTCCAATCCGGAAATGCTGTCCTGGGCGCCGGAGACGACCGAGATCATTTACGCCGGGAAAAAAGCGGGCGCCCACACCTTGAAACAGGAGGAGATCAATGCGCTCCTGGTCGAGAAAACCGCTGCCGGCCGGCAGGTCGTTAGGCTAAAGGGCGGCGATCCGTTTCTTTTCGGGCGCGGCGGGGAAGAGGCGCAGGCGCTGGCGGCCGCCGGTCTGGCCTACGAGGTCGTGCCGGGTGTGACTTCGGCGATCGCCGCCCCGGCCTATGCCGGCATTCCGGTGACCCATCGCGGGATGACTTCGCACGTCACCTTTTTCACCGGGCACGAAGACCCGGAGAAAACCGAAAGCTCGATTGATTTCGAAGCCCTGGCCAAACTAGGCGGCACGCAGGTCATGCTGATGGGCGTCGAGCGGATCGAAACGATCGCGCAGGAGATGATGGCGCACGGGGTGCAGGCGGATCTGCCGGTCGCGCTCGTGCGCTGGGGAACGACCGGACGCCAGGAAACGATCCGCGGCACCTTGCAAAGCATCGCGCAACAGGTGGCGGAGGAAGGTTTCGCGCCGCCGGCGGTGGCGATTTTTGGGGAGGTGGCGTCGTTAGGCAGAGAGCTCGACTGGCACCGCGCGCGACCGCTGGCTGGCAGGCGCATCGTCGTCACCCGCACCCGCCGGCAGGCCGGCGCCTTGAGCGAGCAGTTGCGCAACCTCGGGGCCGAGGTGCTCGAGCTGCCCACGATTCGGATCGAACCGCCGAGCGATCTGCGCGCTTTTGCCGAGCTGGTGCAGGACGCGCACGGCTACGATTGGATCGTGTTCACGAGCCCGAACGGGGTGAGCGCGTTCTTCGAGATGTTCTACAAACTTTACGACGACGCGCGCGACATCGGCGGGGCCCGGATTGCGGCCATCGGGCCGGCGACCGCGCAACGGGTGCGGGATTTTCATCTCAAGGTCGACCTGCAGCCTGACGAGTTCGTGGCTGAGGCGGTGGTGCGCGAATTCAAGAAAGAAGGCGACATCGAAAACCTCCGGATTCTTATCGCGCGAGCGGAAGAGGCGCGGGACCTGCTACCAAAGGAACTCGCAGCCCTGGGGGCCATCGTGGATGTTGCTTTTGCCTACCGAACCGTCGCGGAGACAAACGATCGGACGGAAGCAAGATCACGACTGGCGGCCGAAGGAGCCGATATGATCACTTTTACCAGTTCCTCGACCGTCGAAAATTTCCTCGCCCTCGGTCTGCCCTGGCCGCGGGGAATGGAGGTGGCGAGCATCGGACCGATCACGTCACGGACGGCACGGGAGCGTGGCCTGACCGTTGCGGTCGAGGCGCCGCGCCACGATATCCCCGGGCTGGTGGAGGCGATCCGCGGCTTTTACGATCGGGCCTGAAACGCGCATGGGACCGGCGATCAAGCTCGAAAGCGACTTTTCCGCGGCCATGCAGGAGCTGAGCGCGGAGGCGGCCCAGGCCGCTCCTGCAAAACCGAATGCGCAGGCCACGGCCGATATTTCGATTTTGATCAGCGCCGTCCACTCTCTCGGGCAACGGGTCGAATCGCTTGAGGAATCGCTCTTCCGCAAGTTTGAGACGCTGCATTTCGAGAAGGTCGAGGGCCAGCTGAGCGAGATTTGCGCGAACGATCGGGTCAACCAAAAACTCTTCGACTCGCTTCACCAGGAGTTGATCAGCTACCGCGATAATTTCGTGCGCGACGCGCTCCAGAAGCCGTTCATTCGCGACCTCCTCGTCTTGTTTGACGGCCTGAGCGCGATCGTGGAGCACTCCGAGCGGCTGGCCGCGGAAGGGAAGAAGCGGGCGAGCGCGGCGGAGACGCAAGGGCGCGAAAACCTCAGCAACATGCTCCATTTCCTGGTCGAGATTCTGCACCGTCTCGAGGTCACGGAAATGGCGGAGAAGGAAAAGGTCGATCGCAATCTGCATCGGGTGATCACGATCGAGCCGGCCGAGTCAGAGGAAGAAGATGGCGTCATCGTTAGGCGGTTGAAGCGCGGTTTCCTTTGGCACGATCTCGTGCTGCGGCCGGAAGAGGTCGTGGCGAAACGCTTGAAGTAAATCCGGCGCCGCGGGAGCGCCTGCGCCTTCCTGGAGGCCCGGCGGAATTTGAAACGTCTGGGGCATGAAAACTGCATTCAGTGCAGACCAAATCGGCCAACGGAGAACGCAGGAGTCCTGACAAACAATATGAGCAATCGCAAAGCAGTCGGCATCGATCTCGGCACCACCTTCTCGGCGGTGGCCCACATCGATGCCTACGGAAAACCACAGATCATCCCCAACGGCGAAAGTGAGCGCATCACCCCTTCGGTCGTCCTCTTCGACGGGAGCAGCGCCATCGTGGGCACGATTGCGAAGAACAACAGCGTTTCCGAGCCGGAAAAAATTGTCGATTTCGTGAAGCGCGAGATCGGGAAATCGAAAGAACAATTTCATCGCGAATTCGCCGGAACCAAATATTCGGCCGAGGAACTTTCCGCCCTCATTCTTAAGAAGCTCAAATCGGATGCGGAGAAGTATCTCAAAATCCCGGTGACCGATGCCGTCATCACCGTCCCGGCATATTTCAACGACGCGGAGCGGACCGCGACGATCACCGCCGGCCGCCTCGCCGGATTAAATGTTCTCCAGATCATCAACGAGCCGACCGCCGCCGCGCTCGCCTACGGGCTCGACAAGCTCGACGAGGATCAGACCGTTTTCGTTTTTGACCTCGGCGGCGGCACTTTTGACGTCACCCTGATGCGGATCAAATCCCATCGCCTCGAGATGATGGCGACGAATGGCGATCATCGCCTCGGCGGCAAGGATTGGGACGACATTCTGGTTAACCACGTGGCGGAAGAATTCGACCGCGCCCATGGTGAAAATCCATTGCTCGACCTGCAAAGTTACCAGGATCTGCAAAGCCGGGCGCTGGCGGCCAAGATCCAACTTTCGAGCCGCGATCGCACCACCATCGTGCACAGCCACAATGGCAAGAGCGTGAAGATCGAACTGACCCGCGAGGAGTTCGAGAAAATGACCAAGCACCTCGTGGAAAAGTGCAAGGCGATCTGCGAAATCGTGATGCGCGAAGCCAACATGCAATGGTCGCAGGTGAACAAAATTCTCCTCGTCGGCGGCATGACTCGGATGCCGATGGTCCGCGCCATGATCGCCAGCCTCAGCTCCGTCCCGATGGCCGAGGATGTGAACCCGGACGAGGCGGTCGCGGTTGGCGCCGCCATCCAGGCCGTCCTCTCGCTCCTTACCGAGGAAGATACAACGGGCGAAAAGATGCTTCCGGCGGAGACGCGGCAGCAGTTTTCCTCCCGCGAAGGCGGCCTCATCCAGGTGCGCAACATCACCTCGCACACCCTCGGGGTCGTCCTCTGGGATGAAGCACATCTCGAGGAATACGTTTTCCCGATGATCAAGAAGATGACCGCCATGCCGGCGGTGGTGAAAAATTCCTTCGGCACGGCCACGGCCAACATGCAGCGCGCGGTGGTCCGGGTCGTGGAAGGCGAGAGCACGCTCCCGGCGGAGTGCACGCCTCTGGGGATTTGCGACATCGAGCTGCCGCCGTTTTTGCCCAAAGGCTCGCCGGTGGAACTGACTTACGAATACAACGCCAACCAGGTGCTGGAGGTGGCGGTGGAAGCGTGCGGCAATACGGCCACGGTCTCGATCGAGCGCAAGACCGGCCTCTCCGAGGCGGAGTTGGACCGGGCCACAATGGCGTTGGGGCAACTGAGCGTCGTCTAAGATGCTCAAACCGGCGGTCAGTTTCCCGGTTCCGTTGCCGGATGACCCGCGCAAGTGGGACGGCTGGAGCCGCTATAATTCGCCCGATCCCTACGAGCGGCTCGGGCTCGACCCACAAAGCAATCCGAGCAACGAACTGATCGAAGAGCGGTTTCGCTCGCTCCTCATGTGGTGGCAGAAAAAGCTGCCGCTCAAGAACCAGCCGAGCAATCCGCTGGCGCAGTTGCTCCGGTCTGGTCTCGACGAATCGTCGCGCTTTCTGACCGAGGCCCGCGGCGAGCTGCTCGATCCCGAACGCCGTCAGCGGGTCGACCAGGAATTGGCGGCCAAGGCGGAGGAACAGGCGGTGGCCGAGTTCAACAAGTACGTCGCCTTTGCGCTTAACGACAAGACGCTCTCGCCGCAGGAAGAAGAGACCTTGCTCGAGTTCGGCCGACAACAGGGCCTCACGGATGAGCGCATGAGGGAGTTGATCGAGGCGGAACTCCAAGCCTGCGGCGGGGTCCGCGTGACACCGCCCGATCCGGAGGAAGTTGCAGCCGCGGAAAAATCGGCCGCGCTCGATCCGAACCAGGACTTCATGCGCATGCTCCGGCTGAGCGGCCTCGGCAGCGAGGACATGACCGACGACCAGCGCGATGCCTTCATCAACATGGCGGAAAACCTCGGGATCGCCCCGGGCGAGGCCGAGGACATGGTTGACCTTTACCTGGAAGAGATCGAGGGCCGCAGCGCGCCTCAGCCGCCCAAGCCGATCACCATCGAGACCCCGAAGGCGGCCGCCGCGCCCGCCAACCCGGCGCCTGCTCCCCCAGCCGTCATCGATGTGGCGGCGGAGCGTTTGAAATATCCCAATTTCGTCAGCTCGATCGGTGCCGACATGCTTCTCGTTCCATCGGGGACTTTCAAGATGGGAAGCGAGGCGCCTGATGCCGCGCCTAACGAGCGGCCGGTCACGCAGGTCACGTTGACCGGCTTTTATCTTTCCCGGCACCCGATCACCAATGCGCAGTACGAGATGTTTGATGCGAGTCATGCGCGGAAACGCGCGCCTGGAGCGGGGGATCGGCATCCGGTCGTCTACGTCACCAGCGCCGAGGCGATCAAGTTTTGCGAATGGCTCAGCTCCCGCGAACGGAGACGCTACCGGCTCCCGAGCGAAGCGGAATGGGAATACGCGGCGCGTGGGACCGACGGGCGCACTTATCCTTGGGGCGAACAGACGGGGCGAGGGGACCTGGCGAATTTCGCCGATCGCAACACGGTTTTTGCCTGGAGCAATCGCGAAATCGACGACGGGTATGCGGAGAGTTCACCGGTGGGGGCGTTCCCGATCGGGGCCAGCCCTTTTGGGATGGAGGACATGGCGGGAAACATCTGGGAATGGTGTCTGGATTTCATGGCCGCCTATCGCGGAACTCCGAAAACGAATCCGCGCGGGGCGATTTCGGGAGCGAAACGGGTTTACCGGGGTGGAAGTTGGAAATCGCGCTTCAACAGCCTGCGGACAACGACCCGAGGAGGAAACGTTCCGAATTACTCCTGCAACGATCTCGGCTTTCGAATCGTTTGCGAGGTGTAGACGTTTCGCTCTGCGAAACGCAAAGGGCAAACGTTCCGAGAAGGCGAAGGTCCATCCTCGGAGAAGCCCAATGCCCGCGCTTCGCGGAGCGAAGCATTCAGAGCGCCAACGGCTTACGCCGGCAAACCTTCCAGTTTACGAGGGGTTGAAACGAAACTTGGCGCGGCCGCGTTTGGCGTTGGCTTTCGCCTTGCGACGGGTTTTTTGCGAGGGCGTTTCGAAGGCGCGCAACCGGCGCACCTCTTCCAAAATACCTTCCGCGTCCAGCTTGTTCTTGAGACGTTTCAAGGCCCGGTCCACCGGCTCACCTTTACGAACGATCACTTCTGGCATGCGATTATCTCTCCTGATTTTTTAAATTTAGAAAACTGCCCAGCTAATGGCGAGGGATGCTACGGCCCGCTTCCCCGAGCGTCAACTGTGCGTTTAACCGGCCGAGGAGGGGGTGGTGACGCTCGTTTTTTGCGTCACTTCCTTGCGCAAACTGGTCGCGCTTCCGCCGCGCGCCCGAGTCCACCAGAGTACGATTGCCGAAGAGGAAGAGACATCCGATCGGGATGATGGTGGTGTGCGTTACCACGTCGTCACCGGTCGCAGCAATAACCCTGATCGAAATTAATATCGGCCATCCTCATGAGGCCAGCGCCTGGACCTTCGCCGGCATATTCAGCGGCGGCCGCGACCTGCTCGGCGACATCGCACCCTGCAGCGCCGTCTGGATTCGCATCCGCACGTCGGCATCCGCGGTGTGATGGGCGCCTGGAGCGACCCGGCAAAGATTACAGTGGTGTAGGAACGGTATTATTGCCGCGGCAGTGGGTACTGCCTGCATGGGGCGCCTCCCACGGCGAACCCTATGGCCCGGGCTCCTCATCATGCTGGGGTGTGACCGACGTTTTTTTGGTATTGACGTTGCCGGCGGTACACATCAAGAGCAACGGGAGCATTTGTTCAGCATGAATTTCTTCAGGAGAAAGAGCATCACCGATCTTCAGGCCGAGGCGCTGAGTGATCACAGCCTCAAGCGGGCCCTTGGCGCAGTCAATCTCACCGCGCTGGGGATCGGCGCGATTATTGGGACGGGCATTTTCGTTTTAACGGGCACAGTGGCCGCGCAAATGCGGGGCCGGCGGTGGTTTTATCATTTGTCCTCGCCGGGATCGCGTCCGTCTTCGCCGCCCTTTGCTATAGCGAATTTGCCTCTCTCGTCCCGATGGCTGGCAGTGCCTATACCTATGGGTATGCTACTCTCGGCGAACTGATCGCCTGGATTATTGGTTGGGACCTGATTCTGGAGTATGCGGTGGGGGCGATCACGGTGGCGATTGGATGGTCGGGATATGTCGTGTCGCTCTTGCATGACTTTGGCATCGACGTGCCCCCGACGCTCTCAGCCGCTCGGGGGACGGAATTACTCCAAATCCCGGCTGCGCTCGGGTCGGCGTTAAAGATAAAAGCCGGTTGGGTGGCGGTAAGTGCATCATTGATCGACCAGATCAAGGCTGTCGGCGCTGATCCGACCGCCCTGGTTCACGCCACCGCGCTGTTTAACCTCCCGGCGGTAATTATTATCTTCGTTGTGACCACGTTGCTCGTGGTCGGAATCAAGGAGTCGGCCCGCTTCAACGATTTTATCGTCCTGGCAAAGCTGGCGGTGGTTTTGATTTTCATCTTCGGAGCCTTCCGGGCCATCACGGCGACTAATTGGCACCCCTTTATTCCGATGAACACCGGTTTGTCGGGCCACTTCGGGTGGAGCGGCGTGATGACGGGAGCGGGCATCGTCTTCTTTGCCTATGTCGGCTTCGACGCAGTCAGTACGGCGGCGCAGGAAGCCAAGAACCCGCAACGCGACATGCCAATCGCGATCATCGGTTCACTCCTGATTTGCACGCTTCTTTACATCATCGTCTCGGGAATCGCGACTGGCGTCGTGCCATACGGCCAACTCGACGTTCCCGATCCAATCGCAGTAGTAGCGGACCGGGCTGGGCTCGATTGGATGGGCAGTCTGATTAAGCTTGGAGCAGTGGCGGGTTTGTCCTCGGTCATTCTGGTCATGCTGCTTGGACAGTCTCGCGTCTTCTACAGTATGTCGCGCGATGGTCTCCTGCCGCCATTCGTTTGCCGGGTGCATCCGCGCTTTCGCACTCCGTGGCTGACTTCGATTGTAACGGGAATCGGGGTGGCCATCTTCGCAGCCGTTTTCACCGTGCGTGAGGCTGGCAGCCTCTGTTCCATCGGCACGCTGCTGGCCTTTGTCATTGTTTCGATTGGAATCCTCGTTTTACGGGTGCGGGAGCCGAATTTGCCGCGCAAGTTTAAGACACCCTGGATCTGGTTTGTGGCTCCGGCGGGCGCGCTCTCCGCACTTGCTCTCATGGCGGCACTGCCATGGCCAACCTGGCGACGATTGCTGGTTTGGTTTGCGATCGGCATGGTGGTTTACTTCTCCTACGGCGTGCGGCGGAGTCGATTGGCGCAGCCACCAAACTAAGATCCGCAATCGGCCTGCTGGAACTGTGCTGGCCGCATGCGTGCCGTTCGTTGGGTGACGTGTGTTTCGATCACCCTTCTTTGCCTGCGAACGGTCGTTATCTTTTCCGGAATGTTCGTGCAGGAAGCGCCGGGGGCTATCAAAGAGCCGCGGAGGGCTTGGGTATGTCTTTCTGCGTGACCTCGCGCCGTAAGCTGCTCGCGCTGCCGCCGCGCGCCCGGGTCCACCAAAGCACCGTAGGCGCGGCGATAAAGATCGAAGAGTAAGTGCCAACGACGACGCCCACGATGATGGCGAGCGAAAAGTCACGCAGGACCGCGCCACCAAGGAAGTAAAGACAAAAGATCGGGATGAGGGTCACCGTGCTGGTGAGGAGGGTTCGGCTGAGCGTCTGGTTGATGCTCTCGTTCATGATCTGCTCGATGGAGCCCCGCTTGCCGCTGGCCAAGCCTTCGCGGATTCGATCGTAAACGACGATGGTGTCATTGATGGAATAACCGGCAATCGTGAGGACGGCGCCGACCATGGTGAGGGTGAGCTCTTTCCCGAGGAGGGAGAAAACGCCGACGGTCATCAGCACGTCGTGGAGCAAGGCGATGATCGCGCCGACGGCGAAGGAAAGCTCGAAGCGGAAGGTGACGTAAATCAAGATGCCGAAGATGCCGATGCCGAGAGCCCAAAGCGAGTTCCTGGCCAGCTCGCCGCCGACGAGCGCGCCGACGCGCTCCTCGCGTTCGACTCTGAATTGGCCGCCGGGAATAGCCTGGGTGATGGCTTTGTTCACCTGCTCGCTCGTGTGGAGGGGGGTGCGGATGGTGATGAAGGTGCGGTCTCCCTGGTTCGACTCCTGGATTGGCTCGTTATCCAGGTGGATAGGCTTTAATGCGTCTCGGACCTGACCGACGTGAACGCTCTTGGCCGCGCTGAGGGTGAGGAGATCGCCACCCCGGAAGTCCACGCCGAAATTACGATCGCCGCGGATGACGAAGGCGGTGCCGCCCGCGATGAGCAGAGCGAGTGAGACCATGGCGGCGAGAAACCCCTTGCCGAGGAAGTTAATGTGCTGTGGCGCGATGAGGTGCAGCATCGAGACGCGTTTCACGCGATCCGTGTCGACAAACCAACCAAAGAGATTGCGCCCCACGATGAGGGCGGTGAAGAGAGAGGCGAGGATGCCAAGGGTAAGGGAAATGGCGAAGCCTTTGATCGGGCCGCTCCCTTTCCAAAAAAGAATCGCGGCCGTGATGAGCGTGGTGACGTTGGCGTCAAGAATGGAGGAGAATGCTTTGTCGTAGGCGGTTTGGAGGGCGACTTTGAGCGACTTGCCGAGCGCCAATTCTTCCCGCAAGCGCTCATAAATCAGAACACTCGCGTCGACGGCAAGACCAATGGTGAGGATGATGCCGGCGATGCCGGGCAAAGTGAGAACGAAGTTGAACATCGTCAGCGCACCCATCAGCAGGACGATGTTGACAATCAAAACAATGTTCGCAATCAGTCCGGCGAATTTGTAGTAGACCATCACGAAGACCAGAGTGATGCCGAGCCCGAGCAGACCGGCGAAAATGCTGCTCCGGATGGAATCGAGCCCGAGAGTGGGGGAGACGCTGCGTTCCTCTTCCACGCTCACGGGGGTCTGGAGAGGATTCTCGAGGACGCTGGCCAGCCCGCGCGCCTCGTGTTCCTCAAAACTGCCGGTGATGATGGCGTCGCCACCGTAGATGGCGGTGCGAATGCTCGGCGCGGATTGGATCACCCCGTCAAGCACGATGGCAAACCGGTGGCCGACGTTGGCCTCTGTGATCTGGCCGAATTTCTTCGCCCCCTCGCTATCGAACCTGAGCTGGACGGTCCAGCCTTCATTTCCATAATAGGCGTTGGACTCGGTCACCCGATCACCGCCCAGATCCGCTTTCTTCTTCACCAAGAGGCGCTCTTCGACCGGCTTTTGGCCGGGCTGCCGCGGCTGCATTTTGTAGGTCTCGATCCGATACTCGGGCGGGATGACCTCGGTGCCGGCGTCGATCGCGCGCAAGCGCTCGCCGTTGTCCGGATAGACGAGGCGAAACTCGAGTTTCGCCACCCGTGAAAGCTGCTGGCGCGCTTCAATGATCTTCGCTGGGTCAAGCCCGGGGATTTGCACCAGGATACGATCCGTTCCGACCGGACTGATGACTGGCTCGCCGCCACCAAAGTAGTCGACCCGCTTCCGGATAACCTCGACCGCCTGCTCGAGATTGTTCTTGGTCAGCTCCCGAGTCCCCTCGCCAGGCACCAGCCTGATGAGAAAGGAAGTGCCGCCCTGGATATCGAGGCCGAGCTGGATTTTTTTACTCGGCGGCCAGATGATCGAACAGCTGAAAGCAACCAGCAATGCCATAAGGAGAATGGCGAGAAGCCGCTTCCGCGGACCACGGTCGGTCGCGAAATACCATCCGAAAAGGACGAGCAAAACCAACCCACAAAAGAAAGTCAGCCCTGGTGTCATGTTACTCCTTTACGACCGTGGACACGGCCGATTTTTCCATCTCCAGCTTCACATTGTCGGCCACTTTCACGGTCACGGTCGTCTCTTTGACGTTCGTGATCATGCCATGAATGCCGGCCGCGGTCACCACCCGGTCGCCGGTTTTGAGGGACGAAACCAGGCGCTGTTGTTCTTTTTGCCGCCGCATCTGAGGCCGGAAGAGAACAAAATACATAATGACAAAAATGAGAATGATGGGGATGAACGAGGCCAGCGGATTGGAGCCGGCAGCCGAGGGAGCGGCCGGCGAAGCCTGAGCGAGAAAGATGGTAAGCATGATAAATGGAATTGGCGCAGCGGCAGTTGCGCGTCGAGCGCGGCCGGCCTGCCGGAGCGGCATTCCACTGAGCACAGAAGTGCGCGAAATGCAAGGCAAGGAGCGCAGGCTTCCCGCTGGCAAGGGCGCGAAGAGCAAGCCGGAAGCTTGCGCTGCGTTGTCCAAATTTTACATGCCCGACCGGGATGTTAGGTTTTGGCCTTGAACCAAAATCCACCATTTCCCACTCCCGAAGAATTGCAGACCAAACTCTCCGAGTTCATGCGCTCGAACTTCGGCGACAAAGTTTCCTTCGCCAGCTTTCCCCAGCCGGAGCGCGCCGAAGCCGGCGACGAAGAGAAACCCGCCAAACCGAGCGGCGGCGAATTCGTCTTCGATTTTCTGCCGCGCGATATCAAGGCCCACCTCGATCGTTTCGTGATCAAACAGGACGAAGCCAAGAAAGTCCTCTCGATCGCGGTCTGCGATCACTACAACCACGTCAATTACGTCCGCCAGCTCGAGAGCGAGGATGCCGTCCGGGCCGAGGAAACCGAGTATGCGAAACAGAACGTCATCCTCGTCGGGCCGACCGGCGTGGGAAAAACCTACCTAATCAAGCACATCGCCGATCTGATCAAGGTGCCGTTCGTCAAAGCGGACGCGACCAAGTTCAGCGAAACCGGCTGTGTCGGCGGCGACGTCGAGGATCTCGTTAGGGAGCTCGTCCAGAAAGCCGACGGCGACGTCGGCCTCGCGCAGTTCGGCATCATCTATATCGACGAAGTCGACAAGCTTGCGGCCGCTTCCAACATGATCGGACGCGACGTGAGCGGGCGCGGCGTCCAGACCACGCTCCTCAAGCTGATGGAAGAAACCGAGGTGCCGTTGCGGAGCGCGAACGATATCCAGGGCCAGCTCCAGGCGGCCTTCGAATTTCAACGGCGCGGCAAAACGAAACGCGAAACGATCAGCACCCGCCACATTCTGTTTGTCGTGAGCGGCGCTTTCGAGCGACTCAAGACGCAGGTCTCGAAGCGCCTCGCCCAAGGTCAGATCGGGTTCAAGGCCGAGCCGGTCAAGGTGCTGGATAACGAGATTTTTCAGCAGATTGGGACGCAGGACTTCATCGAGTACGGATTCGAACCGGAATTTATCGGTCGCCTCCCGGTCCGGGTCGTCTGCGAAGAACTGACGGCGGACGATCTATACAAGATCATGAAGTACTCGGAAGGCAGCATCCTGCGCCAGTATGAGCGGGCTTTCCGCGCCTACGGGATCGAGGTCAGTTTCGAGGACGAAGCGCTCCTCCTCATCGCGACCGCGGCGGCCGAAGAGAAGACTGGCGCGCGCGGGCTCCTGACCGTCTTTGAAAAATTGTTCCGCGATTACAAATACTATCTCGCAGGTTCCGGTCTCTCACAGTTGCGGGTGACAGAAGAATTGGTGCGCGAACCGAATCGTGTCCTCGAGCGCCTGATGGCCGAGGGCGAGAAGCACGAAAAGGAATCGCTGCGTCACGATGCGATCATGTTTGCCGACCTTTTCTCGAACGAACACGAGGTCGAGCTGAAATTCGATGACTCCGCGCTCGACCGGCTGGTGGAACGGGCCGAGACGGAGCGGATGAAGATGAAGGATCTTTGCGCCCATCTCTTCAAGGATTTCCAGTTCGGGCTCAGCCTGATCAAAAAGAACACGCGGCGAAACGAGTTCGTGCTCGACCGGGCGGCGGTCGAGGCGCCGGATAAATTTCTCAGCGAGCTGGTGCTCAAATCGTATGGACCGGGCGGCGATCGCCCGGCGGAATGAAGCGCGCCCTGCTCGCCACCCTTTGGATCGGATCCGTCGCCGGCGGCCTTGCCATCGCCCTGCAACTGAGCGGTCTCCTCACTCGCCCCTCGTCCGGGCTGGCCCGGGCGATTGGCTACCCGCCTAACGAGCCGCCTGGTCTCGGTAATTTTGTCTTCGTCCTCCTCCTCGCCTTCGCGGTTGCCTGGACGATGTTGCAGGTCACTGAGCGCGCGCGTCGCCTCGGCCTTTTCCTTCTTCTCCTCGCGGAGCTGGCCGGCGCCGCCTGGGTGCTGCACCCTTACCGAATCACTTTCCCGCCGCTTCCGGCCGCGCTCGCGGTCGTGACCGCAAGCTTGCTTGCGGTCGCCGTGACGGCGACGACGCGCGGCCGGCAACGGCGACGAACGGCGCGGCTTTTCGGTGGGCGCCTGTCGCAGGCGGCCCACGATCGTCTCGCTGAGGCCGAAGCACTCAAACTCGCCGAGCCAATTGCGCGCGAGGCGACTTTCGTCTTTTGCGAAATTGCGAACGAAGCCGACCTGATCGATGAACTATCCCCGGCGGAATGCGCGCAGTTGACGCGCGAGTTCATCGAAAGCGCCACCCGTGGCTTTTTGGAGGAGGGCGGTTACCTCCATGCCGCCGACGGCGAGGGGATTCGGGTTCTCTTTGGTTTTCCCGGCGAGAGCGAGCAGCACGCGCTCGAGGCGGCCCGCGCCGCCCTTGCTTTTCGCGACCAGTTCCGCGCCGCCGCCAATGCCAGGCCCGCCTCGTTAGGCAAAATCGATCTCCGGATCGGGGTTAGCTCCGGCACCGTCGTGGCCACGGTGCAGGACGACGCACCCGGGGGTGAGATCGTGGTTGCCGGCGCACCGCTCGAACTGGCGCGCCGCCTCGCCCGGGCCAATCGCATTTACGGTTCGCAAATCCTGCTCGACCCGCGCAGCTTCAGCGCTGCGGGTAAGGAAATCGTGGCGCGCCCGATCGATTTCCTCCGCAGTATCGAGGTCCACGACCGCCTCGAGTTCTACGAACTGCTCGCGCTCACCGCGCACACAACGCCGGAGGTGATCGCTCGCCGCGATCGCTTCTGGACGGCGATTGTTTATTTTCGAGAGAAGCGCTGGAACGAAGCTTTCGCCGAATTCAGCCGGGCCCGGGGCGAAAATAACGAACCCGACCCGCCCTTGGAGTGGTATCTGCGCCGGCTCGAACCGCTCTGCCTGAAAATGGCGACCGAGCCCGCGCCGCCTCCCGGCGAACAGCTGATCGGCCACTCGTGAGACGAACCGAATATCCCGCCGCGCTCCGCGATTTGATCGCGCAACTGCGCCAGATGCCGGGGGTCGGGCCGCGCTCGGCGGAGCGGATCGCGCTCTGGATGGTGCAGGCGCGTCAGGAGCAACCGGAAGGCATCGCGCGCGCGATCACGGCAACGCGAAGCGCGATTCGTCCCTGCGCTCTCTGCGGCTTTTTCGCGACCGAAGAACTCTGCGAGATTTGCGCCGATGATTCGCGCGCCAAAGAATTGCTCTGCGTCGTGGAGCAGCCGACCGACATTTTGCCCCTCGAAAAAACAAGTGCCTTCCGCGGCCGCTATCATTCGTTAGGCGGACGCATCTCGCCGCTCGATCGGGTCGCGCCGGAGGATCTGCGGATCGCGTCGTTGCTTGAGCGGGTGGAAAAGGAAAAGCCTAACGAGATCATCTTCGCGCTCGCGGCCGATGTGGAAGGCGAGGCGACGACCAATTATCTGGTCGAGCTCTTGAAGAAATTCCAGGTCAATCTCACCCGCATCGCGCACGGCCTGCCGGCCGGCGGCGGCCTGGAATCAGCCGACGAGCTGACACTTTACCGTGCCCTCTCCGGCCGGACCAAGCTCTGACTGGGAACGCGTGTCTCTCAGGTTCTGTGATTCCGAGCCGCGCAGACGACGAGGGACCTCTCAGCCGGAGTGCCCGTTTCCACCGCGGAGGAGCCGCGGATTGCGTGGGGGAAGTCCCTCGCCGCGCTCCGCCGGCCCGCGATGACAGCGTACGGAGACCGTCAGGGACTCACCATATCGGCGAAAGCGGTGCCGACGCGCAGCTCATCGTACTGAAAGGTGGCTGCGGTGTAACCGATGATGAGGACGATCTCAGAAAATCCGGCGGACTTGAAAGCCGCCGTCATCGGCAATTGCGCATTGGCGTCAGCGATATCCGGCTCGTCCTCCGGCGCCGGATTGACCCAAAGGTATTCCTGCCCGGTGGTGAAATCCAACTTTGTCACCAGCCAGACCGTCTTTTCGTTAGGCGCGACCGCGGTGCGAGAACGGTCGAATCTCGCCCCGGTGTTGTTATCAAGGCCGTAACGATTCTTTTCAAATAACATCCCGATCCCGACGCTTGGCCCGGTCACGTTGTTGCCCAGCGACACGACCGCGAAGCCGTCTTGCGCTTCTGGGTTGCGCGCTTTGCGGATGAGGAATCCAACCCACACGATTCCGTCATTTGACGTTACGGGCCCGAGCGCGGCGACGGCCTTGTCACCGGTGGTTTGGTCGAGACCGAGGAGGCCGGCGCTATTTCCAGCGGAAAAAACTCCCGGCAGATCGAGGCCGAAGGAAGCGACTCTGGGAGTTTGGTTGAAACTGACCCATCCGCCCTGTCCCGGCGGGCTGCCGGGCGGGGGGCCGCTGCCGTCCAGATCACCCTTTGGATAATCAAAGCTGTCGGCGAAAATCAGGTCGCCGCGCGCGTTGGCGAGGCAGAGAAGGAAACTCAGGGCTAGCAACGGAACCGCGAAAGTCGGGAAGCGCTCGGAATCAATTTTCATGGCGCCGATCTTCTTTGACTGGACGGGCAAATGTCAAGCCTGATGGCGGAGCAAGCGTCGATGCGCGGCGCCTTTAATCCCTCACTCCAACACAATCTCCGCGCCTTCGCGCGCCGCGTTCACGACGAGGGACGAGCCGGCCGCGGCCACTCGTTTCTTCGCCTCGGCGATCATCGCCTCCATTTTCTCGTCGTTATGATCGGGGTCATGATGGAAAAGAAAGAGTTGCTTCACCCCGGCCCGGATCGCGAGCTCGACCGCGTCATCCGCGCAAGTGTGTCCCCAACCGAGGCGGGTCGGATATTCGACGCTGTCGTATTGCGAATCGGTGATCACGATGTCGGCCTCGCGCAGGAATTCGATCACTTCCGCGTCCTTGGCCCGGGCAAAATCGAGGCCGGCCTGCGAGGTTTCGCCGCCGCGTTTTTGCCACTCGATTTCGTAGCGCTCATAGGCTTCGTGATCCGGCATGTAAACCACATCGCCCTGCGGCGTGGAAAGACGGTAGCCGCGACACATGCCGGGGTGGTTGGCGTCGATCGAGCGTACCTTGACCGCACCGATCTCGAAATCGGCTTCGCTCAATTCCCTAACGATAACGTGGCTGGCCATCTGGTCGAGGCCGACGGGAAAAAAGGCGCTCTGCATCTGTTCGAAAAGCGCGCCGCGCAAGCCATGCATGGCGCCTTCGTAACCGAAAATTTCCACGTCGACCCGCGGGTTATAGGCCGGAATGAAAAAGGGAAATCCTTGGATGTGGTCCCAGTGGGTGTGGGTGATGAGAAGCGAAATCTGGAGCGGGCGATCGCGAAATTCGCGCATAAGCGACTGGCCCAGAGCGCGAATCCCCGAGCCGGCGTCGAGAACAATTATCTGGTCGCCCACTCGCACCTCGACGCAGGAGGTGTTGCCGCCGAAGCTCGCGGTGTTAATGCCGGGCGCCGGAATGGAACCGCGCACGCCCCAGAAACGCACCCGCGTTGGGCTAGTCACGATCGGCCGCCGGATAGTTTCGGTTGCTTCCTGCTCGCCGGAATGATCAAGCGCGGCGAGG
>DATBDG010000198.1:0-9157 GCA_036270055.1 Chthoniobacterales bacterium | reverse complement strand
TCCGGTTGTCGTGTCAACGGCAGTGCCGGGTAGCTATGTTCGGAAAGGATAAGCGCTGAAAGCATCTAAGCGCCAAGCCTATCCCAAGATGAGTTCTCCCTGAAGGGTCGTGGTAGACCACCACGTTGATAGGTCACTGGTATAAGTGCAGTAATGTATTCAGCTAAGTGATACTAATAACCCGTTCGGCTTGGTCATTTACTTTTCTATTAACCCGCCGCGCCGGCCGCAAAACCGACGCGGTGGCAAATAGAGAGGAATGACTTTTAAAACAAAAACGAAGCCTAACCTGTTGGAATGCTTCCTGTATGTAGATTTCAGAGAACCAGAAGAATTGATGATTTCTGATTGTTGACTGATGATTCGAAATCGCTCTTTGAAAATTTGGCAATGAATGGCCGCCAGAGACTCTGACGCCTGCTGGCTGTGGATCTGAGACGAATCAGAAATCCGCAGTCATAAATCAGCAATAGCGTCAGCCCTCTGGTGATCATAGCGCAGTGGCCCCACCCGTTCCCATTCCGAACACGGAAGTGAAACGCTGCAGCCCCGATGGTAGTGCATCTATAGGTTGTGCGAGAGTAGGACGTCGCCAGAACTTACGCCCGGCAGCTTGGAAACAAGCTGCCGGGCTCTTTTCCCCTCGGCCAAAGCGCCGCGAACGGAGCCTGGCGAGGCGCCCGCGTGCACTCCCTCCTATTTCGGGTTTGGCTTGGTCGAGCTGGCTGCTGGAGACGGACTCGGGGTCAGGGTCGGCTTGGGCGCCAGGAGGTCCGGTCGGTTTTTCTCCAGCTGCTCGATCCCAAACTTCGGGACGAGAAAAATCCGGCCTTCGAGCTTCTTCTCCTTCGCCAGCTTCTTCTCCAGACTCTCGCGCCTTGTCTGGAACTCTTTATCCGCCCTTGTTTTTTCTTCGGTGGTCTCTTCTTTCGCGGCATGACGCTCGCGCGGAAGATTTGCGCTCACCGCAACCATGAGTGGGTAGCTCTCGTCCCTCTTCTTGCCGACGTTAAGGATATAGGTAAAGCCGTCTTCCGTGGTAACCGTAAAACTGACCGGCTTATCCAGCCCTGTCGTCTCCGGCTTCGCGTCCGGTGCCAGCACATCTCTGAACGACGCGATATTGCCGACCGAGTTCGCGATCTGGGTCGCCTTCGTTTCATCTAGTTTCTCTTCGGGTTTGCCGTCGGCCAATCTCCATTCCTTCGACGCCGGTTCTCGTTCCAGCTTCCAGTTCATCCCCAGGCTTGGCCCGGCGACGGCAATCGAAATCGGCTTCTCGATCTTGATGAAATCGCGATCCAGCCACCGTTCGGGTTGGTCGTCGATCTGCTGAAATGTGTCGGTGACCAGGCTAACATGGTGGATACCATCCTCCGGCATCACATATCGACCCGCAGGAAACGCACGGCCGCGGGCAAACGACTGATCCGATTCTCGCAAATATTTCTTTCCAAACAGGACAGCCGCAAGTCGCTTTCCACCCGCGTTCTTGAAATCCACCAGCGTCCCGCTCTTCTCACCCTGACCAGGTTCCAACAATGAAAGCCGGCCAAGCTGCGACGGACCGACCTCGACTTCCTGCACGGGCTTTAGTTCCCAGACTTTCCGAATCAGGGTGCTGATCATCTCAAAATTGGCCGGATAATCCGCACGATCGGTCACCACCCAGCTGTCACCTTTTTTTCTCAGGTTCACCTCCGCCTTCGGCTGTTGGATGCTGATTTGAGCGACGTCATTGATCGGCAAATTGACCAGTCTGTCGGCCAAATGTTCGGTGCTGCTTTGCCACGAAGTCGTGCTGCGCCGCGCCAGGACGAAGGCGGCCGCCGCCAGCACCACGACCAGGAGAATGAGAATCGCCAGCTGCGTCCGCTTCATGACCTGCGCGTGAAAAGCGCCATCCCAAGCCCAAAGAGCGCGACCACCGCCGGGATGGCGGCGATGTTCAACCATTTTATCCGCGTTTCGAGCGAATCGATCTCCGCCCGGACTTGCTTCCGAACCGTCTTCAGCTGCGCTTTCACTTCCGCTTCTTTTTTCTGAAAATTGGCCAACTCCTGCTGCTGCTCGGGCGAAAGGATGAAACGCTGCCCGTTCTCCTTCCCTTTCTGCAGCTCGTTCACTTTCCGCTGCGTCTCGCTCAGGCTGGTTTCGAGTTCCTTAATCTTGCTCCGGTAATTCGACTCCGCGTCGGCCTGGATTTTTTTCACGACCGTGAACGGCCGTTCGCGGGAGGCGCGACTGCGGACCGCGATGAGGTTGCTGTCGCCACTCAGTTGTTCGACCACGCTCTGGGCGAAGCTGAGGTTGCCGTTGGCAGGCAATATCCAGCGCGGACCAAATGGATTTTGCACCTCGCGGATGGCGAGCGGATCCTGAATCATATCGGCGTCCCCGACCAGCACGACCATCGTCTCTTTGCTCGATTCCTTCAGGGCCACGCCCGGTTTTTCTTCTTCTTTTTTCTCCTCGTTAGGCGCGTTCTCCTCCCCTGGGGCGGGTTTTGCCGCTTTCGGTTTTCCTTCCGGAAATGCAGTCTTGAATTTCCCGCTCAGGCGAAGTGCCAGAGGAAATTCCTTGCCCGAAGGAGTGAAACCGTTTGCGATCGATTCGCCACCAACCTGCGCCATCATGGGGTCGACCAGCTCCGAGTTTGGCGATGACTTGATTAGCACGGTCTCCTTCAACCCCTGCGCCGGCGTGCCCTCGAAGTCGCCTGCCATTGCCATGACCAAATTGTCCGCGTCCGCTGTCACAATGTCCCCCTTGTTCATCGCCTTTTCGTTCAGAATGAGAATCGCCGGGGCGCGCCCCTGTCGCGTCTTGGCCAGATAATTCATGTCCGCCACGACCTTGGTCGTCTCGAAACTCAGCCCCCAGCCCTTAAGCAGTTTGTCGAGATTCGACGTGCTGGCTGGCGCGCCGATCCCCTGCCCCATCCGATCGAGTACCGATTTGGGATCGAGAAACGCGAGCAGCCGCCCGCCGCGCAAAACGAACTGATCGATCGCGAACTGCGTTGCATCGCTGATCGCGCGTGGATGAATGACCACCAGGACCTGAATGTCGTCCGGGATTTTGTCAGCCGAAATCGCGACCTCCTTCACGTTAAAATCGCGCTGCAACTCCGTGATAAAAGCCCATGGCTCGTCGCCCTGCTGCTGGGCCATCGGCATCGCTGGTGTGCCCATGACCGGCAATGAACTCATCACGCCAATGGTCGGCTTGTTCGTTTCCGAAACCCGCGCGATCGCGCGTGAAAGATCGTATTCGAGCAGCCGTTCACGATCCGGAGTGAGAAACGGGATCGCTTGTTTCTGATCGAGCATTGTCACGCTCAGGCCGAGGTAAATGCGTTCGCCCGCCGGCAACGCCTGTCCCTGAATCCCATCGAGCTTCGCAGAATCCTCCGCGTCCGAATCCGGTTCGGGATCGAGCTTCTGGATCTCGATCCGCCCCTTCGAAGCCTGCTTGTATTCCCCGAGCAAATCATCGACCCGCTGCGCGTAAGTCTTGAGTGCGACCGGCATCTCAGTCGCGCGCTGCGACACGTAAAACCGGATCTGCACCGGAGTATCGAGCCTGGCCAGGATCGCCTTCGTCCCCGGCGAAAGAGTGTATGCCTTTTCCGCGGTGAGATCGATCCGTTGCTTGAAATGGGCGGCGATAAAATTGATCGCGACGAGGACAACAAACATCGCGATCACTCCGATCGCCGAAAACAAAATGATCTCGAGAGGTTTCCTTTTCATGACCAGGTCGTCTCAGCCGGCGCGGTGACTCCGTAAAATCACGCTCGTCGTGAAAAGTGAGAACCCGATGACCGAGAGAAAATAGAGGATGTCGCGCGAATCGAGCACTCCCTTGCCGATGCTTTCGAAATGCGTCATGACGCTGAAGGACGAGATCGCCTGCACCAGCCAGGGATTGGCCCAGTGCACGAGGAGGTTCGTGACTGGCGAATACCCAACCAGAACAAGAAAGAGACAGATGACGACCGCGAGAATGAAGCTCACGACCTGGTTTCTCGTTAGGGCGGAAGTCATGGCCGCGATTGAGAGATAGGCGCCGGCGAGGAGAAAGCTTCCGATGTAACCGGTCACGATCACCCCGTTGTCGGGATTGCCCAAATAATTCACCGTGATGACAACCGGAAAGGTGAGGAGGAGAGCAAGCCCGAGCACCAGCCACGAGGCCAGAAACTTTCCCACGATCGCCTGCCAGGGCGTAATCGGCATGGTGAGCAACAACTCCATCGTGCCGAGGCGCCGTTCCTCCGACCACATCCGCATCCCGATCGCCGGCACAAGAAACAAATAGAGCCACGGATGCCAGAGGAAAAATGGCTCGAGGCTGGCTTCACCGCGCTCGAAAAATCCCGCCACCATGAAGGTAAAGAAGCCGGCGAGAAGGAGAAAGATGACGATGAAAACGTAGGCGATCGGCGACTCGAAATAACCAGCCAACTCCCGCTTAACGATCGTCCAAATGTGGGCCAAGGCGCCGGAGGTTCGGACGCCGCGTCGCTCCGCAGCCTGGGCTTGAATGGCGGTGAGAGTTGCTTCGCTCATGTCGTCGGCTTGGTGTCGGGCAGGGTGATACTGCGGAAGACATCGTCGAGCCGGCCCTCCTCGGTATGCAGCTCTTCCAGTTGCCAGCGCTCGCGCGCAGCCGTTTCGCCGATGGCGCGCGCCAGACCTTCGGCGGCATTTTTCTCTTTCGGAAAGACGCGCACGGTCAAGGGCGACTGCCCCAGGGTGACCACCTCCCCCACTCCGGCGATCTGCGACAATTTTGACCCGACCGATGAATCGCTCTGCCCAAATTGCACCCGCACCGCGCCGGCCGAATGCGACCGCTGCTTCAGTTCCGCCGGCGTCCCATTGGCCACGATCCGCCCTCGATCGATGATGATGGCGCGCGAACAAACCGCTTCCACCTCCTCCAGGATGTGGGTCGAGAAAATAATCGCCTTCCGTTCCCCCATTCGACGGATCAAGGTCCGCACCTCATGCTTCTGGTTCGGATCGAGCCCCTCGGTTGGCTCGTCCATGATCAGCACCTCGGGATCGTGAATAATCGATTGCGCGAAACAGGTCCTATGCCGGTATCCTTTCGAGAGGGTCTCGACCGTCTGATGCGCGACCGAGCCGAGAAAACACATCTCGATCGCGCGATCGACCGCCGATCTTTTCGCTCCGCCTCGCAGCCCGCGCAGCTCCGCGATGAAGCCGAGAAAACCACGGACCGACATTTCAGAATAGGCCGGAGCACTCTCCGGCAGATAGCCGATAAGCCGCTTGGCCTGAAGAGGCTGATCGACGACATCGAACCCGCCGACCGAGACCACGCCTTCAGTCGGCGGAATGAACCCGGTGATCATCCGCATGGTGGTCGATTTTCCGGCCCCGTTCGGTCCGAGAAATCCGAGCACTTCACCCTTCTCGACCGTGAACGAGACACCGTTCACCGCTTTTGTTTGTCCGAAATATTTTCTGAGTTCCTGGACTCGAATCATGAAGGCAATCGGCCATCCCCGGCCGGGAAAAACAGACAACCTATTCTGCCTAACGTTCAAGGAATTTTTTCGCTCGTTTTGATTACGCGCACGATGCGGGCAAATAAACTGGCAATTCGCCCGCGCAGATTTGATGCTTCGCCCCGATGGCTCACTCCCTCACCCCGATGATGCAGCAATATCAGCGGCTCCGCGCCAGCGTGCCGGTGGATACGCTCTTGCTCTTCCGGCTGGGGGATTTTTATGAGCTATTTTTCGAGGATGCAAAGATCGCCTCCAGCCTCCTCAATCTCGCCCTCACCAAACGCAACCAGGTGCCGATGTGTGGGATGCCCTATCACGCGGCCCAGGGTTACATCGCAAAGCTCATCAAGGCGGGCCGGCGGGTCGCGATTTGCGATCAAACGAGCGAGCCGCAACAGGGCAAAATCGTCACGCGCGACATCACCCAGATCATCAGCGCCGGCACCGTCAGCGACCTCGATCTCTTGGAATCGAAACGCGCCAACTACCTCGGTGCGGTCTATTTCGAGGATGGCGTTTGCGGGTTCGCCTACGCCGACCTGAGCACCGGCGAGTTCCGGCTCCTGCAAGTGGCGGACGCGCGCAACCTTGCAGATGAGCTGGCGCGCGTCGCACCCTCGGAATTGCTCATCAGCGATCAGCAAACCGCCAGGTTCGGCGACTTCGAACGCGCCCTGCCCTACGATCATTACGCCTTCCTGACCGAAAACGCCCGCTTCACCCTCTGCGAGCATTTCAAAGTGAAATCGCTCGATGGCTTCGGCTGCTCCGATCTGCCGCAGGCGATCGCGGCCGCCGGTGCGATCGTTCATTACCTGAAACATCAGTTGCGGCGAAAGATCGATCACCTCGCGGCACTGCGTTGCGACGCGCCGAGCGATCACGTTTTGCTCGACGCCGCGACCCAGGCCAACCTCGAACTGGTCAGCTCACGCGGCGCGCGCGACACCAGTCTGCTCGCGGTGCTCGATCGCACCGTCACCCCGATGGGCGGCCGGAGATTGCGCACTTGGATTCTGCAACCGATTCGCGATCTCGCCGAGCTGGAATGCCGGCAACAATTCATCGCCGATCTTCTCCAGGAGCCCGATCTCCTGGCGGCATTGCGCGATTCTCTCAAGACGATTCGCGACCTGGAGCGCGCTTCAGGCCGGCTCAGCCAGGCTTCGGGAAACCCGCGCGATCTGGTCGCACTGAAGGTTTCGCTGCAGCAAATCCCGGAGCTCAAGCGCAAACTCCAGGCTTTTCTCGACCGGCTCGCCTTCGGCGCCAATCATTCCACCGCCGCGACCGGCATGCAATTTCTGGCCGAGCGTTTGCAGAGGGGCATACACGAGATGCCGGAGCTGGCGGCGAAATTGGGCGGCGCGCTGCGCGACGATCCACCGATCGCGCTCAAGGAAGGCGGCATTTTTCGCGACGGTTTTAACGAGCAACTGGATGAATTGCGCGACGGGTCGCGCGAGGGCAAAAGCTGGATCACCGAGCTGCAGGAGCGCGAGATCGCGAGCACCGGAATCAAGTCGCTCAAAGTGCGTTTCAATTCTGTCTTCGGTTACTTCATCGAGATCACGAAATCGAATCTCGCCAGCGTCCCGGCGCACTACACGCGGAAACAAACCACCGTCGGTGGCGAGCGTTTCATCACACCCGAGCTGAAGGAAATGGAAGCGAAAGTCCTGGGCGCGGACGAGCGGGCGCGCCATCTCGAATACCAGCTTTTCCAAACCCTGCGCGACGAAACGTTAGGCGAGCTGGCCCCGCTCCAGGAAACCGCGAATGCGATTGCGACTCTCGACGTCATCTGCTCGCTCGCCGAGACGGCCCGCCTCTTCCACTACTGCCGCCCGGAGCTCGATGAATCGCTCCGCCTCTGCCTGAAAGACGCCCGTCATCCGGTGCTCGATCAAAACCTGGCCGAAGAAAAGTTCGTGCCTAACGACACAGAGCTCGACGGCGAGAAACTGCGCCTCGCCATCATCACCGGGCCGAACATGGCCGGCAAATCGACCTACATTCGCCAGGTCGCGCTCATCGTGCTGATGGCGCAGATCGGCAGCTTCGTTCCCGCGAGCAGCGCGCAGATCGGGCTCGTCGACCGCATTTTCACCCGGGTGGGGGCAAACGACGATCTCTCCCGCGGCCAATCCACCTTCATGGTGGAGATGAATGAGACGGCCAACATCGTCAACAACGCGACCGAACGTAGCCTCGTCATCCTCGACGAAATCGGCCGCGGCACCTCCACCTTCGACGGCCTCTCGATCGCCTGGAGCGTGGCCGAATTCCTCCACGACAAGATCCGAGCCCGCACCCTCTTCGCGACCCATTATCACGAGCTCACCAAGCTCGCCGCCGAGCGCGGCGGCGTGGCAAATTTCAACGTCGCAGTCCGAGAATGGAACGAACAGATCATTTTCCTGCGCAAGATCGTCCCCGGCGGCGCCGACAAAAGCTATGGGATACAAGTCGCCCGTCTCGCCGGCTTGCCCTCGGAAATCCTAAGCCGCGCCAAGGATATTCTCGCTCATCTGGAAAACCCGAACGGCGCGCCAGACTACGTGAAAGCTCGCAAGCCAAGACGAACCCGGCGCACAGCTACCGAGGAGGCGCGTCCACAGCTCGATCTGCTATAGCCGATTTCTGAGGGCTAGCCGTACGCCGCGGTGCGCGGTCCGACCCGTCGTGCGCCCTCCAAGGTAGGGCAAACTTCGCACCTGTTTAGCGACGTCGGCTTCCCCTGAGGGACGGGGCCGTCCCCCCGTCCGTGTTTCATCAAACACAGACGACACGGCGGTCGTCCCTCCAGCTTGCCAACGTCTCGCCTGACCCGTGTTCTTCGGCGATTACAGCTTCGACTTCTCAAGAGTCGTGTCGCCATGGTTTACCTTCCCATCGACCGTGATGTCGTCGCGAAAGTTATCCTCGGTCACCAAGCCTCGGCCAACTTCCATCTTGATCTCCTCCAGGTCCGGTTGACGACGCCGTCAGCGTTCACGTCGCCGGTCCGCAAAGTCATGGTGGCGGAAGCATCGACCGAGCCGGAAGCACCGGTGACACCGGACACGGTCACACTGATATCGGAGTCGTCGTAGGCAAGATTTCTACGCTCCACCGTTTGTGCCAGAAATGACTGGAGGTCCTGGAACAACGCCTCCTGAGCCTTCCTTAGCGGTTTGAGGAAATCCAGCAGTCCCATGTGTGCCATGTGCTCTCGTTTACGGGATGGAATGGTTCTTGTTGGCCTTTACCAATTGGAGGTCTGGATTGTTAATCCGACCGTCGGCGGTGAGATCCTCGCGGAAATTGGCACTCGTCACCGGCTGGTTCAATTGCCCCTGCACCAGGGTTTGATCCGGCTTGCTCACTAAACGACTCGCGTCCGCGTCGGCCGTCAGGAAACCAAACTGGACGTCGCCATGCGGTTGGTTGTCGCCGTTGATGTTCTGGGTGTGGAGAGTGACAATCTCGGCGCTGGTCACACCGGTGAGTTGTGCGGTCATGCTGTTACCGCTGAAGGTAATGGCTCCGACCGTGGCCGTGCCGCTTAAAACAGTCGCCTGGCCCGAGGTGACCGGGGCATCGAAGGTAAAGACGGCGTTGTAAGTGGTG